>JAACVI010000407.1 GCA_009992505.1 Myxococcales bacterium | reverse complement strand
CATGACGCGTCCCCTCAACATGGGGTTGATGCGGTTCATGTGCGCGAGCTGGAACGTCTCTGCCTGCATGCAGACGCGCGCGCTGGTCGAGCCCGCCACCGCGATCTGCCGCAGCATCTCGCGCATCTCGAGGAAGTTGTTGTTGACCCTCCGGTCGAAGGAATCGAGGCGATCCCCGATGGCCGGCTCGTCGCTCCCATAGTTCGGGTGTGCGCGCCCGTAGCGCTGGGTGAACTCGGCAAAGAACGGCCCGACCTCGTGCCTCACCAGGCCGTTGACCTCGAGCATGATGAGGACGGTGGCGCGAACGTCGTCCACCTGAAGCGAGAGCATGCCTTCCTGCAGGCGATGGCGAGCCCCGCGGGTCAGCTCATGGAGGCGTGCATAGGCCTGACCGAGCCTGGTCACGTCCGCTTGCATCTGTTCGGCGGGGCACGTCGGCTGATCGTTGGCGTCGAAGCAGGTGGGCGCAGCGGCCGCTGCCTCTTGCGCGGACGCCGTGGTCGTCCCGCCTGACCACGGAGCTGCGAAGAGGATCGCGAGCGTTGCGAGCAGACCCAGCGTGGCGTTCGAATGGTTCATGTCTCTGACCTCCCATATGTGACTCACATCGTCGTGGCGCTGGGCAATCTAGTGCGAAGACACCCAGGCGAACTTGCGCCGCATCAAGCCCTGGCGCAAGGACGGGGCCCGCGCAGCGCCAAGAACGACGTTCTTGGTCGCTCGCGCATTCACTCGTGCCAAGAACAGGCTCGCCGCGTGGCGGCCAACGCTCGCCTTGGCGCGCCGCCATTGCCCCCCTATGCTCCGGCCCCCGTGACGCCGACGACTACGAACCCAGTCCTGGACGGGCGTGCCGCTGGCGTGCTCCTGCATCCGACGAGCCTGCCCGGAGAGGCCGGTGTCGGCACGCTCGGCGCCGACGCCCGACACTTCGTCGATTGGCTCGCCGCCGCGGGCTTCCGCTACTGGCAGATCCTGCCTCTGGTGCCAGCGGGTCCAGGCGAGTCGCCCTACTCGAGCACCTCCGCGTTCCTGGGCAACGCCATGCTCGTGGATCTGTCGGAGCTGGTGCAGGACGGCCTGTTGAGCGAGGACGAGGCCAGGCTCGAGCTCGGTGATGCGGGCCGTGTGCACGACGACGCCCTCTCCGCCAAGCAGCCGCGGCTGGCCCTGGCCGGTGCGCGTCTGCCCAACTCGAGGCTCGCGGACGAGTACCGGGCCTTCCGCGCCAAGGCGAGCTGGGCCGACGAGGCCGTGCTCTTCGCGGTGTTGCGCCGGGTCAGGGACGACGCGCCCTTCACGAGCTGGGAGCCGGGTCTGCGCGATCGCGAGCCCGAGGCGCTCGACGCGGCCCGCATCGCGCACGCGGAGGCCTACGAGGCGGGCATGGCGGCCGCCTTCTTCTTCGATCGTCAATGGACGCGCCTTCGTGCCTACGCGAGTGAGCGCGGCGTGCGCGTGCTCGGCGACTTGCCCATCTACGTCTCGGGCGAGAGCGCCGACGTGTGGGCGCATCGCGACTGCTACCAGCTCGACGCCGCGGGTCATCCGGAGCGCGTGGCCGCGGTGCCGCCCGACGCCTTCAGCGAGACGGGTCAGCTCTGGGGTAACCCGCTCTGGGATTGGGACGCGCTGGCCGAGCGTGGCTACGACTTTTGGATCGAACGCGTGGGGCGTGCGCTGACGCTGGCGAACGCCGTGCGCCTGGACCACTTCCGCGCCTTCTCGGCCTACTACTCGGTGGCCGCGGGCGCGACCGACGCGCGCGTGGGAGAGTGGGTCGTCGGTCCTCGGGACAGCCTGTTCGACGCCTTGCTCGCGCGCTTCGGGGCGCTGCCCATGGTGGCCGAGGACCTGGGCCTGATCGACGAGGAGGTGCACCTGCTGCGCGGGCGCCTCGGACTGCCCGGCATGCGCATCCTGCAGTTCGCCTTCGGCGGCGGTGACCACGAGCTGCACCTGCCCTGGCATCACCCCGAGGACTCCGTGGCCTACACGGGCACGCACGACAACGACACGACGCTTGGCTACTGGATGAGCGCGCCGGAGCACGTGCGCGACCACATCAAGCGCTCCCTCGGCTGCGACGACGACCCCGTGCACGCGCTGCACGCGCTGGTCAACGCCGCGCTGCACTCGCGCGCCAAGCTCGCCGT
>JAACVI010000355.1 GCA_009992505.1 Myxococcales bacterium | reverse complement strand
GTGCGGGGCGCTGCTCAATTGCGTCGACCGTCGCTGCGAGCAGGAGCCGTCGCTCTTCGTGCCCTGCGAGTAGGTCCCTGTGATCAGCCGCCCGGCGTGGGCGTGCTGCCGTGGGCCTGGACCCTCGCGGCGGGCGCGGGCCCGTCCTCGCTGTCGTCACCCGTCGCGTCGGCGGGCTGGTCCGCGGCCTCCGCGCGATCGCTGGCGGCCTCTGCCTCGTCGTCGTCGTTGGCGTCGTCCGCGTCCGGGGCTCGGGGCGGGCCGTACTCCGCCGCCTGACCAGGATGCGAGTAGTCCGTCCAGTGGGCGGGGTGGTCGCGGGTGTCGAGGTGGACGAAGTGGCTGTTGGGGTAGTAGCCGATGCCGGTATCGTCGAGGCTACGCAGGTAGTCTCGCAGCTCTGTCAGGGGGACCCCCGAGATGCGCATATCGATGGCGTGCCCCTGGGTGTGCCGGCTGGTCTCCCGGGTATCGCCGCCCGCGGGGCGGAAGCCGCTGATGACGACGATGCGTCGGCCTCCGAAGTGGTCCGACACGCGGACCAGGAGCTGTACCAGGCGCGCATCGGGCGGCCGGTGCTCGCCATCGCCCCGATGTCGCAGCAAGGTCGTCAGGCGCCGCATGGCCGAACGACGCGGGCGCCGACGCGAATCCAAGAGGCTCATGCGCAGGGTTTCCCGTGTCGCGATGCGGTAGAGCGTGACCCGGCCCGGTCGGGAGGGCCGACCCCAGCGATCCGCCGCGGCCTCCTGGGCTCGAGCGGTCTCCTGGCCCGGCAGCACCAGCCGTTGCCCGACCGAGAGCACGCTATCCACGTGCAGGTGGTTGGCGCGCGCCAGCTCCGCGACGCTGACCTGGTTCGAGTGGGCGATGCCGCCGAGGGTCTGACCCCTGCCCACGTAGATGACGCCGCGATCGGGGATGACCAGCACCTGCCCGGGTCGCAGCGAGTCCGTGCGGCCCAGCCCATTGGCGGCGGCCAGGGCCGAGACGGGCACATGATAGCGGCTGGCGATGCGCGCCAGGTTCTGGCCCCTGTGCACCACGTGATGGCCCTGCGCCCGGGCCACGGAGGGCAGCGCGAGGGCGAGACTCAGCAGAACGGGGGCCCAGAGTCGGTGGAAGAAGGGGGGCATCACAGCGGAGGGAGGCCTATCGCCCCCGGGCGCCTCAGGCAAGTGGTGCATTTTTTTGCCCCAACTGCTTTGGTTTGCGAAGATTCGAGCTAGGTTCGGTGGTTCGTTGACATTCGAGTGGTTCGCGGGGTGGCAGGACACTGTCGATCTGACCTCCCCAGCTGGTTGCGCCTTCCTCGCCCATGAGATCGCATGAATTATGTCTAAATACAGCTTAATTTGGCTGTAATTTTTTCAAACTTGCTTGACGTTGATTGCACGGGGTCATAACGTGACTCGACTTCTTCAGCACGGCTGAGAAGTGGATTCATGAGGACGATGGCCCACGAAGAAAAGGCGCGCCCGGTCGCGCAAGCTAGCACCGCGCAGGCAAATACAGTGCCTGCGAGTACGGTGTTGGCCGATCGTGGCCGGTCCGACAAGCTTCAGGCCGATGTAAAGTCCAGTCCGAGTGGGGGAGAACCCACGGCCGGACAACAGGTCGAAGGCGCTTCCGAGGGTCCAGGTTCTCCTGGGTCCAAGACCAAAGCTGGGAAAACGCCTGACAGGCGTGGGAAAAAACCCAACAATGTCAGGCGTATGCGCATCGAGCGCATGATGAGCAAGGCTGAGCTCTCCCGTCGCGCGAACCTCTCGGTGTTGACGATCGATCGAGTGGAAAAGGGCTTCGGGTGCCGCATGGATACCAAGCGGAAGATTCTCGAGGCTTTGGGTCTCAGCCTCGCAGATCGCGTTCGTGTGTTCGGCGAGGAGGAATGATGAGCGTCCATGGCTTCCGAGGGCCGGAATCTGGTCGGGGTCGACATCGGGTCGAGTTCGATCAAAGTGTGCGAGGTCAAAGAAGGCCGTAAGGGAGCTCGCTCCCTGGTCCGATTTGGTTATCACCCCTTGCCGCCCGAGACGATAGTCGACGGGCATATCATCAACTCCAACGCTGTCGTGGAGGGGCTCGAGAAGCTCTTCCACAAGGTGAAGCGCCGGAACGTCGCCATGCGCGCCAGCGGGCATAGCGTGATCATCAAGAAGATCACGATGCCCCTGATGACCCATGCCGAGCTGTCAGAGCAGATCACCTGGGAGGCGGAGCAGCACATCCCCTTCGACCTCGCCGAGGTGCACATCGACTATCAGGTGCTGCACGAGCGCGGGGATCAGGGCCAGATGGATGTTCTGCTGGTCGCGGCGAAGAAGGAGGAGATCGGTGACTTGACCAACCTCGCCATCGAGGCGCGGTTGAAGCCCATGGTCGTGGACCTCGACGCCTTCACGGTGCAGAACGTGTACGAGCAGGGCTATGGGGTTCCCGTCGGACAGACGGTCGTGCTCATCCACGTCGGGGCCTCGCTCACCACGGTGAACATCCTCTCCGACGGGACCACGGCCTTCACGCGTGACATCGCGAACGGGGGCAACGCCATCACCGAGGAGATCCAGCGCCAGCTCTCCATCGGGCGCGAAGAGGCGGAGGCCTACAAATGTGGAGGCGACGGCCGCGGCATCGTGCCACGCGAGGTCCCCGACATCATTGGCCAAGTCGTCGATCAGCTCGCCGGAGAGGTGCAGCGCTCCCTCGACTTCTTCCTGGCGACCAGCGGGGACGATGGTCTGTCGAACATCTACGTCTCCGGCGGGACCGCGCAGCTGCGTGGGCTGCTCACGGCGATTCAGGAGCGGTCTCGCGTTCCCGTGCAGGCGCTGGACCCGCTGCGCGTGGCGCCTCCCGATCCGAAGACCGTCGACCCCGCGTCCCTGACGGGGCGCGCGTCGCAGGCGGTGGTGGCCATGGGACTTGCGCTGCGCAAGGAACGGGAGCGTAACGGATGATTCGTATCAACCTGTTGCCGCAGGCCAAGAAGCAGGCTCGAGCGGCTGGTGGGTCTTCCGGGAGCGGTCAGCTCTGGGCGGGCATCGACCTGGGTGCGTTGGTCCTCTTCGGCGTCGGACTCGGCATCGTCTACTCCATCTACTCGGGGCAGCTCGAGGCGAAGGAGCAGCGGAACACCACCCTCAATCGCCAGATCACCGAGCTTCGACAGCGCAGCGCCGGTCTCGAGGAGGTTCAGGCGCGGCTGGCCGCGAGCCAGAGCCTCGAGGAGGTCGTCGGAGAGCTCGACCGTGCGCGCACGGGCCCCGTGCGCGTGGTGATGGAGCTGTCCAAGACCCTGAGCCGGGATCGCGGTCCGACCATCGATCCGCAGGCGCTCGAGCGCCTGCGTCAGAACAACCCGCTGGCCAACTTCAACCGTAACTGGGACGTGCGACGGCTCTGGCTGACCTCCTTCGAGGAGGAGAACCGAGAGTGCCGGATCGTCGGCCTCGGTCGCACCAACGAGGACGTGGCGGAGTTTCTTCAGCGCCTCTCGCTGTCGGAGCTGTTCGAGAACGTGACCCTGCAGAAGACCGAGTCGGCGACGGATCAAGGCACGGGGCTCTCCCTCATCGGGTTCGAGCTGACCGCGCGGGTGAGGTACTGATGGCCCGAGGTGCAAAGAAAGAGTCGTCTTTCGACTCGATGCCGCTGGGCGGCAAGCTCTTCATCCTGGTGCTCCTCCTGGGCATCCTGGGCGCTGTCTACTACTTCGCCTTCCACATGGGCCTGGCCGACGAGATCGAGCAGGCGGACCAGCGCTACGGGCAGCTTCAGACCCAGATGCACGAGGCCCAGAACCGCCAACAGCAGTATCTGGAGCTGAGCCAACAGCTCGCCAATCGCGAGAGTATCGACCGCGAGAACAAGCGCGTCCTGCCCGAGCGGGCGGAGATCGCGTCCTTCCTCCAGGACTTGAACCGCACGGCGGAGCTCAGTGGTCTCGAGATGCGTCGGGTCGAGCCTCAGGCCGAGGAGGCCGAGAACCTCTACGTGCGCCTGCCGGTAAGCCTCTCGGTGCGCGGGCGCTTCCATCAGCTCGCCAAGTTCTTCCACCACGTCTCGGGGCTCGAGCGCGCGATCAGCATGGAGAACATCCACCTCGTTCATCGCACGGACTCGAACGCCGCGCCGACGGATGATGGGGTCGTGCTCGAGGTCGACATGCTCGCCACGACCTACCGCCGACCCGCAGCGGGCGCCGCCGCGGCGGGACAGGAGAACGCGCAATGACTCGTCGAAGCACTACGCGCTGGGGATTGCTCTCGCTCGTGCTGGTCGCGCTGCTGGCGGCTGGCTGTGACGACCCCGTTCAGGTGGGCGCAGCCGTTTCGCCTGGCTCCGGCGGTCCGTCGGCGCCAGCGCCTGCACCCGCCGCGGCCACGACTGTCGACGCGGGGACGCCCGATGCGGGACACGAGGGTGACGGCTATCACGACGAGGACTTCGTCGAGGTGGACGTGCAGAGCCGGGATCCCTTCCGTGACTTCGTGCGCACCTTCGCCGCGCACACCTCCGCCGCTCCCCAGCGCCGCGTCGTGATGCCGACCACCAGCATCGACGAGATGAGCCTGATCGCGATCATCAGCGGTGTCCCGCAGCCGCGCGCCATGTTGGTGGACGCCGTGGGCCTCGGACATACGGTGAAACGTGGTGACTACATCGGTCGACCCGAGGTGATTCAAACGGGGGGCGCCGAGGGGATGCCCGCCACGTTGAACTGGCGTGTCGATCGCATTCGACCGGCCGAGGTCGTGCTGACTCGCGCCGATCCCAGCGCGCCCGATCGACCGCCCTTGACCCGATCCATTCCGCTCCACCAGGAGGGCGAGGCCGAGCTGGCGCTGCACAATGGCGACGCGCCCACGCCTCCGCCGCCGACCACGCTTCCTCCCGGCGGTTCGCCGCAGTGAGACCAGTGCGCTGAGTAGGGCGCGTCCTTCGGGGCGCGCCTTTCTTGCTCTGGGCCATGAAGAGCGTCCGGAATGCTCTCGCCACTTTTTTGCCATCCAGGGGTCGTCCATTCGATGATTCCCGCGAGCTAGAACGAGGAGATTTCGATGCGTCTTCGGACCGGATGGTTGGCTGCGATGTTGGTGCTTGGGCTTGCTGGGCGTGCCCAGGCCGATCCCCCCCAACAGGAGCACGAAAGCGTGGACACCCCAGCGGGTGAATCCTCTGGCTTGGCCGTGGAGGACGTGTCGATCGAGCGGCGCGACGGCACAGATCGCGTCGTCGTGCGCCTCAGCGAAGGGGCCGCGTTCCGCGTCCTCGACGAGGCGGGAGGCGCCGACCGCATGGAGATCCGCGGCGCGAACTTGGCGAACGGGGTTCGCCGAGCCATGCCCGGTCCCGACGGCTCCGCCATTCGCAACGTGCGGGTGCGCGAGACCGACGGCAACACGGTGGTCGAGGTTCGTCGCCGCGGCGGCACCAGCGGCACCGCCATGCGTCAGGGAAATCGCATCGTCTGGCTCTTCGGCGCTCCCATGGGCAACCGACCCGCGACGCGCACCGTCGCGCGTGAGGCGGTCATCGATCCCGACTCGCAGGACACGACCGAGGTCGCGGCCTTCCTCAGTGACGTGCCCCTGCAGGTGCGAGGATCCCGCGGTCGACCGCGTTACGCGGGTCGACGCATCGATCTCGACTTCAAGGACGCCGACATCCACAACATCCTGCGGCTCCTGGCCGAGGTGGGTGGCGTGAACGTGGTCGCGGGCGACGATGTCTCCGGCACCGTCACCATCCGCATGCGCAACGTGCCTTGGGATCAGGCGCTCTCCGTGATCTTGCAGGCCAAGGGCCTGGGCATGATTCGCCGCAACAACATGGTACGCGTCGCGCCCCTCTCCACGCTGGAGAAGGAGCGCGAGTCCGCCATCGCGAAGATCAAGCAGGAGCGCGAGCTCGAGCCGCTCGAGACGCGGCTCGTGCCGGTCAGCTACGCCCAGGCGAGCGACCTCTCGCCGCGCGTGCAGGAGCTCTTGACCAGTCGTGGCACGGTGTCCGTCGACGAGCGCACCAACGTGATGATCGTGCGTGACATCGCCCACTCCCTCGACGACGTCGAGGAGCTCGTGCGCACGCTCGATACCCAGACACCCCAGGTGCTGATCGAGGGACGCATCGTGGAGGCGACGAGCCAGTACTCGCGCGACGTCGGCATCCAGTGGGGCGGCGACGTCACCATGAGCAGCGCCAACGGCAACCCGACCGGGCTCGTCTTCCCGTCCAACGTCGGCATCAACGGTGGCGCCTCGGACACCAACACGCCCACCGCGGGTCTGTCGCCCTTCAGTAACAGCATCTCGGGCACGCCGAACTTCGCGGTGAACTTGCCGGCCATCACGGGCACGGGGCAGGGCGGCGCCCTCGGCGTCACGCTCGGCAGCGTCGGCGGCAACGTGAACCTGAACGTGCGCCTGAGCGCGGCCGAGGCCAACGGCGTGGTGCGCATCATCAGCTCTCCGCGCATCCTGACGTTGGACAACCACGAAGCGCACATCGCGCAGGGCACGTTGATCCCGTACTCGCAGGTCAGCGCGCAGGGCGTGAACACCGCCTTCCAGGAGGCCAAGCTCGAGCTGGTCGTGCGGCCCCACGTGACCAGCGATGGCTCCGTCGCCATGCACGTGAAGATCACGCGCGACGAGCCCGACTTCACCCGCACCAGCACGCGCGGTGACCCGACGATCCTCAAGCGCGAGGCCGAGACCGATCTGTTGATCCCCGACGGCAACACCGCGGTGATCGGCGGTATCTACACGCGCAACACCGGTCACAACGTCGACCAGGTGCCCTTCTTCGGCGACATCCCGCTCTTCGGGGTGCTCTTCCAGCATCGCCGAGTGACGGATTCTCGCAATGAGCTCCTGATCTTCCTCACCCCACGCATCGTGAATCGCGCGGAGTCTCTCCCGGAGTGAGCGCACGCTAGCGGCTCTCGAGCTCGGGAACATCATGTACGGAGGCGCGATCGAAAGGTCGCGCCTTCGACGCGTCCGGGACGCGCGAGTCCGAGGAAGCGGGTAGGATGGGCCCATGCGCATCTTCCTCTCGGGCCCCATGGGCGCGGGCAAGAGCACGACGGCCCTTCGCTTGGCGCAGGCCCTCGGTCTGCCAGCGCTCGATCTGGACGCACAGATCGAGGTGCGCGGCGGCGCCACCGTTGCCGCGATCTTCCGCGACCGCGGCGAGGCGGCCTTTCGTGAACTGGAACGTGAGGTCCTGGGGCAGATCCTAGCCCGCTCCGATGACTTCGTGCTGGCCCTGGGTGGGGGCACGGTCGTCGATCGGGCGAGTCGCGCGCGTCTGCTCGAGGACGGACTCGTGGTGACCCTGCACGCGTCGCTGGACGCGCTCTGCCGCAGGGTGGGCGCAGGGGCGGAGCGACCGCTCCTGGCTCGGGGGCCCGACGTGGCCACGCGCCTCGGGGAGCTGCTGCACCAGCGCGCGGCCGCCTACGCCGAGTGTCATCTCTTCTGGGATACGGAGCAGGAGGAGGCGCTGCTGCCGGTGATTGTCGCCTGCCTGGTGTCGCCTCCGATCCTCGTTCCTCTGGGAGAGCGCAGCTATCGTGTGCGCGTCGGCGCGGGTCTGCTGGCGTCCATGGAGCCGCCCGCCGATGCCAGCGGCGTGTTGGTCGTCAGCGACGACAACGTGCACGGGCTGTGGGCCGCCGAGGTCGTTCGTCGGCTCGACGACGCGGGGCGTCGTGTGGTGCAGGTGGTGCTCCCCGCGGGCGAAGCGCACAAGACTCTGGCCCAGGTCGAAGCCATCTGGCAGCAGGCGCTCGACGCTCGACTCGACCGCGACGCCTTCGTGTGGGCCATCGGCGGTGGGGTGGTGACGGACATGGCCGCCTTCGCCGCTTCGACCTTGATGCGCGGCGTGCGGGTCGGACTCGCGCCCACGTCGCTCCTGGCCATGGTCGACGCCGCCGTGGGTGGGAAGACCGGCTTCGACATGCGTCAGGGCAAGAACCTGGTCGGGACCTTCTGGCAGCCCGTCGAGGTCGTCGCCGACCTGCGCACGCTCTCGACCCTGCCCGTGCTGGAACGCCAGAGCGGACTCGCCGAGGTGGTCAAGAGCGCCTGGCTGGACTCCGAGCAGGCCGTCGTCGCGCTCGAGCGTGACGCCGACGCCTTGGCGGCGGGCGACCTCGCGGCGCTCGAGTCCGCCGTGCGCCGCTCGGTCGCGCTGAAGGCCCGGATCGTCTCGCAGGACGAGCGCGAGGCGGGTTCGCGGGCGTTGCTCAACCTGGGCCACACGCTCGGCCATGGCTTCGAGGCCGCGGCGGGCCTCGGCGCGTTGGGGCACGGGCAGGCTGTGGCGCTGGGCATGCTCGCAGCCTGTCGTGTCGAGCGCGCGCTGGGAGAGGGCGAGCGCGACACGGAGCACAGGCTCGCTCACCTGTTGCAACGTCTGGGCTTGCCCACCAACTGGGAGGAGCGTCTGGACGCGCATGTGCTGTCCTTCCTGGACGTCGACAAGAAGCGCCGGGGAGGGCGCACCCGCTTCATCCTGCCGGGGTCACCAGGGCGTGCGCGCGTGCACCCCATCGAGGCCTCGGCGCTGGCCCAGGCGCTGCGAACGCCGGGGGGGGCCTGACGACGAATTTGGCCGATGGCCCTCCGCCCGGCTATCATGGACAAAACCGCACCTTCTTGGAGGAAGCATGCGTCGCTCTCACGTCATCGTCCCCATGTTCGCTCTACTCACGGCCCTCGCGGGCTGCGCGGCAGACAACGCCAGTGTGTACATCGAGGGCAACATCGTTCCCGAGAAGCAAGACCTCGGGTGCACGGTCTCTCCCGATGGGGCGCAGCTGACCGCGGGCTACTACAACGTGGACGTGGAGTGGCCGTACGTGATCCACCCGCTCTACAACAACCAGCTGCTCTCACGCGCGAGCGACGTCCGTGCCGATCCCAACGGTGTGTTGATCATGGGCGCGGAGATCGAGCTTCAGGACATCGCCGGTGCTCCCCTCGCCCTCGATGCCAGCCTGCCCAACCCCTTCACGATCCCTGCGTCGACCTTCATCCACTCGGGTGACGTGGGCCAGCCCGGGCAGAACGTCGGCGAGATCCAGGCGATTCCCGAGCCCTATCGCGCCTGGCTCTCGGCCAACACACAGCGCGGCACCATCATCATCTCCGTCAAGGTCTTCGGGCGTACCAACGGCAACATCGACATCCAGTCGGGGGCCTGGGTCTGGCCGGTCGTGCTCTGCGGAGGCGACTGCCTCTATCAGTGCCTCGGCCCGGACGACACCACCGAGGTCTACAGCTGCAACCCTGGTCAGGACTTCACCTCCGTGGTGACCTGCGCCGCTCCCTAGCTAGCAGCTAGCAGTCGCTCGCATCGAAGATGCCAGAAGCCCACCGGGTTCGCCTCGGTGGGCTTCTTTGTGCTTGGTCCGAGAGCGCTCGGTGGGGCTCAGTGGAGGAGGGTCTGTTCGAGCGCCACGAGCCAGCGATCGGAGAACGCCATCTGGAGCAGCGCTTGCGCGGCCGAGGAGCGTGTCACGAGCTCGACGTAGCTCGCGCGATCGCTGAGCGACATGCCCGCGAGGTCGTCGTCCACCAGCGTCAGCGAGCCCAGGGAGATGTGCAGTGAACCCGTGAGCAACAGGCCCGCGCGAGCGCCGCGCGCCAGCATCTGACGCCGCGCGAGGTCGTAGTCGGGGGGCTCGCCGAGCGCGGCCACGGCGCGTCGCAAGGTGGCCTGTTGGCGGCTCGGAACCGTGCGCCACAGATCCGCGGCCAGGGACGCCGCGTCCCGAGCCGTCTCGCCCCGCCCGTTGGCGGGCCCGAAGGCGGCGTGCGCGGCCTCGAGGATCATGCGCCCCGTGTCGGCGGGAGACGACGCGAGCACCACGGCGGAGGGGCGCGACGCTTCCAGGGCGACGCCGAGGCGGAAGCGCAAGGGCGCAGCGTCGTCCTCGAGCGCGTCCGAGACGAGCACGGCGGGCGGATGCGTGGGCGCGATCAAGATCTCGCGTCGGCTGGAGGGGCGCGCATAGAGCGTCACCTCGAGCGGACCGAGTAGACGCAGGCCATCGGCGAAGGCCTCGCCGAGCGGGCGTGCCGCCAGCGCAGAGACCTTCTGGGTGCCGAGGACGCCGAAGGAGCGCAGCGGGCGTCGGAAGAGCGGGAGCGCGCCCTCCCACAGAGCACGTAACAAGGGACCGTGGATCTCTTCCTGCTCGGCGACCAGCGCGAGCGGGTCGACGAGGTGGTCGGCGACACGGTGGGCTCCGGCCAACGACGGAGCGGTCAGGTCGGGGCGGAGGAGCGAGAGGATCTCGCGCGTCACGTGATGGAGCGCCGTGCGTCCGAGCTCCCCGGCCAGCTCATGCAGCTGCTCCAGCGCTTCGACACGGCTTGGATGCGCGCGGCACTCGGCGACCAACTCGACGAGACCTCCGCTCTCGCCCCCGCTGGC
>JAACVI010000354.1 GCA_009992505.1 Myxococcales bacterium | reverse complement strand
GACTTCGACCATCACCACTTCCCGCGGGAGCACGCACCGACCTGCGCGCTCAGCCTGGTGCTCGATCATCTGGGGCTCTATCAAGACGCGCTGCGCTTCTGCGATTGGCTCGAGACCGCCGAGTACTTCGACTCGCGTGGGCCCAAGCGCACGGCCGAGTGGTTGGGCGTGCCGCGGCGCGCCATCTCCCAGCTGAACTCGCCCGTGGACCTCGCGCTCTTGCGTCGCTTCGCGCAGAAGAGCGAGCTTCAGGCGGGCGATACGCTGTACGAGTTCATGCGCCTGGTGGGCGAGGATCTGCTCGAGTACCTGTGCGTCGTGCGCGAGCGTCTCGACTTCGTGGCTCAGCACGCCGAGCGATGGAGCATCGCCGCCGGAGACCAGCGCATCGAAGCCATCTTCCTACCGCGCACGGAGCCGCTGGCGGACGAACCGAGCGTGGCGGTCGAGAACTTCATCCGCGCCCAGGGTCTCGAGCAGGAGATCACGGCCATCGTCTATCCCGATCGACGCGGCGCGGGCTACGGCATCGGACGCTTCGAGGATCATCCCTCCCTCGACTTCTCACGCCTCGAGGGCGAAGCCGACGTGCACTTCGCGCACAAGAGCGGCTTCATGTGCAAGACCTCTGCGACGAATCCGGATCGCCTGAAGGCGCTGGTCGTCGGGGCCTTCTTGGGCTGAGCTCAGGGCGCGCAGCGGTCCGTGAGCAGCGGTCCGAGTCGGGCGAGCAAGGCAGCTGCGCACCCGTCTCGACGCGCTCGCCCGCACCGTTTAGCCTCCGCGCCATGGATGAATTCCTCAGCTCCGTGGCCTTCCGCGTGTTCGCCGCGATCTCCGCCGCCCTCGTGCTCAAGATGGTCGGACTCGCCTACCTCACGGGCGCCGTCCGCGGCATGAAGCAGGCCTATCCGAACCCCGAGGACGCCAAGTTCTTCAAGAAGGACGCCGCGGAGGAGCACGAGCTCGTGCGCCGGATCCAGCGCGCGCACACGAACAGCCTCGAGAACGAGCCCCTCTTCATCCTGCTCGGCCTGCTCTGGGTCTTCCTCGGCGCGCACACCGAGTCGATCCAGATCTACGCCTACACCTTCTTCATCGCGCGCGTGCTGCACAGCGTCGCCTACATCTTCAAGCTGCAGCCCTGGCGCACGCTCGCCTACACGGTCGCCTCCCTGTGCCTGATCGGCATGAGCGTGCAGGTGCTGCTGATCGCCTTCGCGCACTGAACGCCGACACCCCGGTTCGCCGGATCCACGATGCGCCGCGGGCACGAGGCGTGGTGGCGTGCGGCGAGGGTGACCATGATTCGGGGTGGCGTCAGTGGGCACTGCTTCGGACGTCGCGTTCTCCTGCGAGTGCAACTCGAGCTATCCGATGCGCACCCTGCCGTCAGCGCATGCTGAGGCCACAGGTGGGATCGTCGCCGCAGCGGTCGAGGTCCTGGAAGACTTGGTCGGTGTGATCGCCGTGGGGCGGACGCACGCGCGGGCGGGTGCGCGGCAGCACGGGCGTCGTGACCTCGGGCTCGGGTGCGCTCACGGCGACCTCGGGTGCGGGCGCGGCGGCTTCGGGAGCCTCGACGACGGTCGTGGGAGCGCTGGCCACGGGCACTTCGATGATGCGCGGCGCGGGTGCGGGCCGCAAGAGCAGGAGCGCCGCCAGGGCCGTGGCCGTCGCGGCCGACAGGGCGAAGCCGACGAACCAGCCTCGACCCGCATGGGAGGTGTCGGGCCTGGAGTCGGCCACCGAAAGCACGCTCTGGTGGCTGAGCTCGCGGTCCGCCTCGACCGCCGCGAGCTGGGCGCGGAGGCTGGCCACGCGCTGCTCCGCTTCGGCGTCGCGCATGGACAGCTCCGCCTGCACGCGCAGCCGCGCCTCGGCCTCGGCCACGCGCTCCGCCTGCAGGCGCTCCGCCTCCACGCGCTCGGCCTCGGCACGCATCGCCGCGCGCCTCGCCTCCGCAGCCGCGGCGCGCCTCCGAACGTCCTCGGCCTGACGATCCGACTCGAGCTGCCTCAGCTCCTCGAGGGCGAACAACACACTGTTTTCCTGCGACTTGGCCATGCTTTCCTCCGATGAGGGGAGGGATTGCGATGACCGTGCCAGCCTGGAAACCCGCGCAATTCGCGGAAATCTCGGGCCCTTGCTCTACCATGAGTAGATTCGCGCTCTAAATCGTAGTATCAACCCTCGAGCCGGGATCGTAGCTCGCGGACGCGCAGGCCGAGCTGGTTGAAGCGCAGCCGCACGCGCCGCGCGTTCTCCTCGGCGTCGCCTTCGAGCAGACGCTCGGCCATGGCCACGAAGTCGCCGTGGGTCTCGAGGAAGAGCCGCTCGAAGAGGTCGCGCTCGAGCCCTTGGGCCAAGGCGCGCAGGCTCTTGCCCCGAGGCATGGCGCTGGCGACGGGTGTGCGGACCTCGGTATCCGGAGCCACCCACGATGCTTGCAGCAGCTCGCGCAGCAGCTTGGTCGGGATCGGGATCGTGTTCGGCTCCTTGCCGGCGCGGCCGCGCTCGATGGCCTCACGCGCGTCGGCCAGGGCGAGCAACGCCGCGCTCTTGATCAGGAGCTCGAGCTCGCGAATGTTGCCGGGCCAAGGATGGGCCCTGAGCGCCTTCAGGCTCGCGGACGCGAGCACGAAAGAGAGCGCGCCCTCGACGCCCTTGCCCACACAGAGCTGCACGCGTCCGGGCGCGTCGAGACCGGCGGCCTCGGCGTACTCGAGCAGCAGCGCGCGATCGGGACCGGCGGCGAAGGTGCGGCGCAGGAAGCTCTGGGCCAGGGACTCGATGTCCTCTTTGCGCTGACGCAGCGGCGGCAAGGTGAGGCGCGCGGCGGGGTTGAGGCGCGCGTAGAGATCGGCGCGGAAGCGACCGGCCCGCACCTCGGCCTCGAGATCCACGTTGCTGGCGGCGACGAGCTTCACGTCGACCTTGCGCGTGACGTTCTCACCCAAGCGGGTGATGCGTCCATCCTGCAACGCGAGCAGCAGCATGCGCTGGTTCTCGGCCGAGAGGTTGCCCACCTCGTCGAGCAGCAGCGTGCCGGCCTCCGCGCGCTCGAAGCGTCCCTCGCGCTCCATCGCCCCGCTGTAGGCGCCAGGCGCCGTGCCGAAGAGCTCGGCGGCCACCAAGGTCTCGGGCAGCGCCGCCAGATCCACGGCCACGAAGCTGCCCTTGCGACCGCTCTCGGCGTGGATCACGCGCTCCGCCAATGCGCTCTTGCCCGTGCCGGTCTCGCCCAGGATCAACAGCGGCAGCGAAGTGCGCGCCAGGGTCGAGGCGTCGCGCCTCAGCCGCGCCATGGCCGGGCTCTCGCCCCACTCGTAGCCATGGCTCGCGCCGAGCTCGCGGCGTCGGGCCAGCGTGCGCTCGATCAGGAGCCCGAGCGCGCGCGCGTCGAAGGCGTCGGCGCCGGCCAGGCTGACGAACTCGTCCGCGGCGAAGACCTGCTCGTCCACCTCGGGGCCGAGCTGCTCGACGGAGGTCATCAGGATCACGGGCAGCTCCGCGCGCACACGCCTGAGCCGCCTCAGGATGGCCAGGCCTTCGAGGCGTTGACGCTCGGCGAGGCGAGTCTCATCCGAAGGCAAGAGGCGCTCCACGGGGATGTGAAAGCGCAGGTCCAGCAGCACCACGTCGATGTCGGAGTGACGACGCAGCGCCTGCTCCGTCTCGGCCCAATCGTGCGCGTGCGTGAGCCGACAGCCCTCGCGGCGCGGGCACTCCCAGCACGGCAGGCTGAGCTCGCAGCGCGTGGCGTAGCGGTAGTCGCGCAGCAGCGCGTGGGCGAGCTCGGCGTAGCGCTCGCCGTCGTCCACGATCAGCAGCTTGGGCGCGCGTGCCTTCACGCCTCACCTCCCCCGTCCGCCGCCAGCGCGCGCAGCGTCGACTCGACCTCACGACAGATGGCGAGCGCCTCGAGCACAGCGTGGTCTTCGCCGGCGCGCACGTCGGCTTCGATCGCGTCGGCCCGAGCCAGGAGCGCCTCCACGCGATCGAGCCGCGCATCGTCGCGCACGGCGCGCAGGGGCAGCGCGCGCTCGTGGAAGAGAGCCGAGGCCTTGTGCGTGCCGTCGAGCGCGTACAGGTCCTGGAGCAAGAGCGGCCGCAGCACGTCGGGAGGAAGCTGGCCCTCGGCCACGTTGCGAGCCGTACGCGCGATGTACTTGCCCACGTCGTGCAGCAGGCGACGGGCGTGCGCGGCGAGATCGTCGTTCGCGACGTCAGGGCTCATGCAGACTCGGCTCCCAGGGCCTCACGTAGAGCGGCCGCGTCGAAGCCCGAGACGGCGCGCACGTCACCGTAGAGGCGACACAGGTTCGTCAGGCGCTGCGGCGGGAAGTCGTGCACGAAGACCGCGCGCGCGTCGTGTCCCGCGGCGCGCAGGGCGCCGAGGATGAGCGTGCCCTGTTGATCCATCAGGTGGCGCAGGGCGCGATGACGATCACCGCCAAAGCGACGACGCGACATCTCGTCGAGGTCACCGACCAGCGTGTCCGCGGGCGCGCGATCGAAGCGCAGATCCACCAGCAGCGCGTCGGCCTCGTCCTGCTCCAGGGCCGACAGGGCCTCGGCCGCCGAGTGGGCGGCGCGAATCTCGAACGCGTCGGCGAGGAAGAGCTGCGCGAACTCCTCGTACTCGTGTCCGTCTTCGATCACCAACAACTGGCGCACCATGACTCAGTCTACCCGCTCGGACGCATCGACGTCGTGCTCCGTGCCCTCGTCGAAGGCACGGAAGAAGCTGACCACCACCGCCTTGTGGAAGCCGTCGCTTCCGGGCTCCACCTCGATCGCGCCGCCGTAGCGCGTGACGGCCGCGGCCACCAGACCGAGCCCACGATCCACGCGGCGATCGAGCAGCATGTCCGCGCGTAGCTCTTCGGGGCTGGTGTCCGACACGCGCACGCGCACCGTCTCTTCGCCCGTCGCCTCGAGCTCGACCTGCACGTCCAGCGCGACACGCCGCGGCTCCTCGGCGCGGGCCGTGGCCAGGATGGCGTTGCGCAGGATGTTCTTGAGCACGAGCACGAGATCGACGCGGAAGACCTCCAGCTCGGCGACCTCCTGCACCTCGGACACCCGGAGCTCGTCGAGCGCCACCTGACTCACGGCGTACTCGCCCTGCACCTCCGCCACGATCTCGGCCAGGAGCGCGTCGTCCACGCGCGTGCGCACCAGACCCGCGACCATGCGCGCGAGTCGAGCGTCGAAAGCGCGCAGGCGCAGATGGGCTTTGGCCAGGGCCGCGATGGCGCGGGGATCGAGCTTGGCGATGCGCGGCTCGAGCTTGGCGATGTGACGGATCTGTCGGCCGGCGACGCGGAACTCACGGTCGCGCTGAAGATCGAGGCGGCCGAGGGTGCGCTCGAAGGCCTCGACGTAGCCTTGCCAGGCCTCGCGCAGAGGCTGACCGCCGAAGAGTCGGCCGCGCAGGAAGGCGAGCTGCGCCTGGCTGGGTTCCCCCGTGCGCAGCGCGGTCAGGGCGTCGCTGGCAGCGCCGATGCGATGCTTCAACAGCTCGTGACGCAAGGAGCCCACGAGGTAGGCGATGGCCGGATGCAGCTCGGGGCGCTCCTCCGCCAGGCGTGCCAGGGAGACGCCGCGATCGCGCAGGAAGCGCACGACGAGTCCGAGGGTGAGCGCGAGCAGCAGACCGAGCAGGGCGCCGAGGCCGAGCAGGCGCAGCTCCGAGGGTGGCGCGACCTGCGCCACGGGCGCGGCCGGTCGAGTCGAGGTCGGGCGAAAGACGCCGGCGAGCTCGGGATCGAGCTGCTCGAGCTGGGCGCGCACGTCGCGGGCCTGGTCGCCATCGGGCAGCGCTGCGAGGTACTTGGTGAAGTACTCGGCCGCGCGCGAGTCGAGGCCGCGCGCGCGACAGGCTCGGCCGAGGCGGGCGTAGAGGCGGGGGTCCATGGGCGCGATGGCCACGCCGCGGGAGAGGGCGTCCCGTGCGCCTTCGCCCTCGCCTTCGAGGCGCCTGACGCCGTCGCGATATTCGGCGTCGGCTCGGGCGAGGCGCGCGCGGGCTCGACGACCTTCAGGGCTGGTGGGATCCACGGCGCGCCAGGCGGCATAGGCGTCCACGTCCCGTCGCTGCCACAGGGCCTCGGCGCGCATCCACTGATCCGCGGGCGCCTCGCCAACGTCCGACATGCCGCAGCCGCACGTGAACAGCCCAGCCAGCAGCGCCAAGAGCAAGGCGCGAGGCAGGGGTCCAGAGGTGGCGCGAGGCCGAGGCAACACAGACGGAGTACCACGAGCGGGACAGACCTTGGCTTCCGCACAGCGGTCCGGCCGCTGGGTCCGGCTCGCGCGAGCGCGTCGCCCTACGTTCGCAACGCTTCACCCGACGCCGCAACCCGACGTCGGTCGTCGGCTCAGCTGTCGCGGGACTCGTAGACGACCATGCCCGGCAGCTCCACGCAGCTGAGGAAGCCGCCCTTGCCGGCGCCGGTGTCGATGGCGACCACGGAGGGGCCCGCCCACATGTCGGTCGGATCCTCGGGCGTGTAGGAGGAGAGATCGTCGGGCAGCAGCTCGGTGACCGTGTGGCCGACGACGACGCGCTTGCCGCTGTAGTCGCGGAAGAAGCGCTTGGTGCGGGTCCAGAGCAGCGCGTGCAGATCCTTGGCGTCGTTCGGGTGGACGAACACGCCGTCCACCTCGATCAGGCCCGCGTGCACGTAGATGGCGTGCTCGTTCTCGTAGAAGTAGGGCAGCGAGCGCATCCAGGCGACGTGCTCGGGCGGCAAGAATCCGCCTCGGAGCAGCAGAGGGATCTCGTCGCGCCGCGGTGCCTCGTTGGGCTCCGGCACGGGACCGCCCGTGTAGGAGCGCATGGACGCCAGGCAACCGTTCTGAGGCGGGAGGAGGAAGCCGTCCCAGCCTTCGTCGATCACTTTCAGCCAGGCGTCCTCGTGATTGCCGCGCAGGCAGACGACCTCGCAGTGCACGTCCGCGTCGAGGCTCCGCACGAGCTCGATCACCTGACGCGACTTGGGGCCGCGGTCGAGGTAGTCGCCGAGGAAGACGATGGTGTCCTCCCCGGCGATCAGCGGCAGCTTGCCCACGAGCGTGTGCAGGGCGTCGAGGTCGCCGTGGATGTCACCAATCACGAACGTGCGCATTTGAGCAAAGGTAGCTGTCGTGGCGGTCGATGCAAAAGTGGGCCTTCTGTGCGGCATGGCTGTGGGACGAGTCTGGCTCGACCTACAACAGCCCCGCCTTGTCCGCCTGGAAGCGGGCGAGCTCCGTCTGGAGCAGGGCCACGTGTTCACGCTCCTCCGCTGCGAGCTCGCGGTAGAGTTCGTACTCGACCGAGGCTGGCGCGGCCTCCTCACCCCGCAGGGTGAAGAACATGACGGCGCGTTGCTCGAAGGCGATGGCGACGCGGAAGAGGTTGGCCGGATCCTCCGGGTGGTAGTCCAAGCCTGCGTAGATGACCGCGCGCTCGACGCTGAACTCGGTGGACGGTTCGGGCACGTCGACGTGGTAGCGGCGCGTGAGGGTCTCCATGTGCTCGTGCTCCATGGCGGCGAATTTGCCGAAGAGCTCTTTCAGCACGGGCTCCGCGCTCTCCTCGGCCGCGCGCCGATAGAAGGCCTGGCCGCCGAGCTCGATCTCGAAGGCGCTGCGGATCGCGCTCAGCGCCGCCGCGTCGTCGACCTCGCGCGCATCCAGCAACGTCAGCTTGCCACCGCAGTCCGGGCACATGCCATAGGGGAAGGCGAAGCCCTCGCGCACCTTGGCGCAGTCGCCGCAGCGCCAGGAGAGCGTGGCCGACGCACAGCAGACGTAGGCCTCATCGGTCTCCACGGGTCTATGACACTTGGGGCAGAGCACACCCTCGCCGGGGCTCGTCGACGTCGCCGGCAGCACGCTGCGTGTCGGGCTCGGGCCCCGCGTCGGTGGCGCGAAGGACTCGAGCATGTCGGTCGTGACGGGCCAATGCTTGCCGCGCTGCAGGTAGGCTGCGATGCCCTTGGCGGCGCGACGGCCCGCGCCCATGGCCAGGATCACGGTCGCACCGCCGGTCACGATGTCGCCGCCCGCGAACACGCCCGGCAGGCTCGTCGCCTGAGTGAGATCGTCGGCGACGATGTTGCCCCGCTCGTTCAGCTCGAGGCCCGGCGTCGACTTGGTGATGATCGGGTTCGCCTTGGTGCCGAGCGCGTAGATCACCGTGTCGCAGTCGAGTTCGACGATTTCGCCGGTCGGCAAAGGCTTGCGACGGCCTTGCTCGTCCGCCTCGCCCAGCACCATCTTCTGCGCCTTCATGCCGCGCACGGCGCCGTCGTCGTCCACCAGGATCTCCTCGGGCGTGTGCAGGAAGAAGAACTCGATGCCCTCTTCCTTGGCGTGGCGCAGCTCCTCGACGCGCGCCGGGGCCTCCGCCTCGCTGCGTCGATAGACACAGCGCACCACGGGCGAGCCGAGGCGCTTGGCGACGCGCAGGCAGTCCATGGCGGTGTTGCCCGCGCCGATCACCACCACGCTCTGACCGACGTTGATGGGCGTGTCCTGGTAGGGGAACTCGTCGCCGCCCATCAGGTTCACCCGCGTCAGGAACTCGTTGGCGGAGTAGACCTGCCCCGCGAACTCGCCGGGGATGCCCAGGAACGCAGGCGCGCCGGCGCCGACGCCGAGGAAGACGGCGTCGTAGCCCTTCTCGCCCAAGAGCTCGGCCACCGTGAAGGTCTTGCCGATGACCTTGTTGGTCTGAATCTTCACGCCCATGTCCATCAGGCTCTGCACCTCGCGGTCGATGATCTCGCGCGGCAGGCGGAAGGCGGGGATGCCGTAGCGCAGCACACCGCCGACCACGTGCAGCGCCTCGTACACCATCACCTCGGCGCCGAAGCGCACCAGGTCCGCGGCGGCAGCGAGCCCGGAGGGCCCGGAGCCGACCACGGCCACCTTGCCCAACCGCTCGCAGGGCGCGACCTCGATGGGCTGCTTGCTGCGTGGAGGTGTGTGGTCCCCGACGAAGCGCTCGAGCCGGCCGATGCCGACCGCCTCCATCTTCTTGTTGATGATGCAGTGCGCTTCGCACTGTGACTCCTGCGGACAGACGCGACCGCAGACGGAGGGGAAGATGTTCGACTCGTAGATCACGTCGCGTGCGCCGCCGTAGTCGCGCACGAGCACGTGGCGAATGAAGCGTGGGATGTCGATGGACACGGGGCAGCCGGCGATGCAGGTCGGCTTGGCGCATTGGATGCAGCGCTCGGCCTCGCCCAGGGCCTGCTCCAGGGAGTAGCCGAGGTTCACCTCCTTGAAGTTGGTGGCGCGCTCGGCGGCGTCCCGCTCCGGCATCTTCGTCTGCTGCTTGGGCAGCTCCTTGAGCTTCTTGTAGTTGCGCTTCTGCTGGTCGAAGAGCGTCTTCTCCAGGTTGCAGATGTGGGCGTAGTCCTCGTTGGCGCGGCCCTCCTCGCCGGTGAAGCGACGCTGACGGGCGGCCAGCTCCATGAAGTCCACGGCGTGGGCGTCGAAGTCGGGTCCATCGACGCAGGCGAACTTCACCTCGTCCCCGACAGTCACGCGGCAAGAGCCGCACATGCCCGTGCCGTCGACCATGATCGTGTTCAGCGAGACCATCGTCTTCACGCCGAAGGGGCGAGTCGTCTCGGCGCAAGCCCGCATCATCGCCAAGGGCCCGATGGCGATCACGAGGTCCGGCGGTTCGCGCCGGAGCAGCTCGGAGAGCGCGCTGGTGACGAAGCCCTCGCGGCCGTAGCTGCCGTCGTCGGTGCACACGATGAGCTCGTCCGCGTGCTCGCGGTAGCGATCCTCCCAGAACACGAGGTCAGCGCTGCGGAAGCCGATGATGGCGGTCGTGCGATTGCCCGCCTCCTTGAACGCGCGCAGCTGCGGGAAGACGGGCGCGACCCCGAGGCCGCCGCCCACGAGCACCACGTGGCCCACCTTCTCGACGTGCTGAGGCAGCCCGAGCGGTCCCACGAAGTCGAGGAAGTGATCCCCCTCGACGTAGTTGGACATCATCTCCCGCGTCGTCTTGCCCAGCGCCTGCACGACCATGGTGATGGTGCCGCGCTCGCGATCGAAGTCGGCGACGGTCATGGGGATGCGCTCGGAGCCCTCGTGCAGGCGCAGCATCACGAAGTGCCCCGGCTGCGCGGCGTGAGCGACGTCGGGCGCGTGGACCTCCCAGAGGAAGGAGACATCGGAGAGGACTTCTCGGCGGACGATCTGGTACATGCTCGCGCTTTCGTGCCGCAGGGCTCGCCCTGTCGGCGCCCATTTCTAATGTTCCTGGCATCGAGTCGTGGGCGCGACCCGAGGCCAGCAAGCTATAGTGCGCGCATGGGCAGGAGTGCCACGTTCGCCGTCCCGACGGCCTCGACGAGCGAGCTGCTGTGGTGATGGAAGGAGCACGGTCTCGGGGCCCACGTCGGGCGCCCTGGGCGCGGACGCGGACGCAGGCGCGGACGCGGACGCGGACG
>JAACVI010000406.1 GCA_009992505.1 Myxococcales bacterium | reverse complement strand
AGGGGAGAGGCGGTGAAGCCGAGGGGAAAGGTCGAACCGTCGAGGCGGCGTCCGTCGCCTTCTCCGTGGTCGGGCAGCGCGGCGGCGACGGTCCCGTTCGGGACGGGCAAGAAGTCGGTCGCTGGCCGACCTTCCCAGCTCGCGAGCTTCGCCCCCAGCATCTCTTCGCCCGCCGGGTTCAACGTTCGAATCGCTCCGTCCGCGTCGGTCGTCGCGAGCCCCGAGCTGAGGGAGCGCACGATGTCATCGGCCAGCTGGGCGTAGTGCGCGGCGCTGGCCTGGGCGCGCTGCAGCTCCCCACCGGCGCGTCGCAGGCGCTCCGCGAGTCCACCGGCCAGGCCGGCGACCAGCAGCAGCCCGAGCACGTTCGACAGCAGAGCGAAGCCGAGATCCGTGGTCGCGAGGATGTACAGGCCCGGGAGCTGATCCGGCGGCGGTGGCAGCCAGCCCGTCGAGAGCGAGACGCCGACGCCTGTGTAGAGCACGAGCGCGCCTGTGGTTGCGGCCAGCATGGCGCGCGGGCCGAGGGTGAGCGCAGCCACCAGGATGATGATCTCGTACAGCGCGGAGAACGCGCTGCCGGCTCCGCCCGTGAAGTAGATGAGCCCGGTGGCCAGGACCAGGTCCCAGCCGATCTGGACCGCCACCAGCAGATCGGGGCGGCGCTCGGAGCTGGCCCAGACGCCGAACAGGACGCTGATCAGGAAGGTCCCGCCGATCAGCGACAGCAGGTAGGAGGTCGTGAAGCCGCCGAAGCCGGTGACGGGATCCCAGGTGGCGTAGAGCACGCCGCCGAGCAGCAGGCTGGCGACGAAGAGTCGCCCTCCCATCAGCCAGATCATGCGGCGCCTCAGGCTGGCGTGGCTGATAAGCGCCACGCGGGGGCTCGCGCCCCTCGAGACCAGCTCGGCCGGGGTCAATCCGCCCGGACTTTGCCCGCGATGTCGAAGATGGGCAGGTACATCGAGATCAGGATGACGCCGACGATGCCGCCAATCACGACCATCATGATGGGCTCGAGCAAGGAAGTGAGCGCGCCGACGGCGACGTCGACCTCGTCCTCGTAGAAGTCGGCCACCTTGTTCAACATGGTGTCCATGGCGCCGGTCTGTTCGCCGACGCCGATCATCTGCACGACCATGGACGGGAAGACGCCTGTCTCCATCAGCGGCTCGGCCATCGTGCGACCCTCGCGGATCTTTTCCGACGTCTTCAGGATCGCGTCTTCGACGATCACGTTGCCGGCGGCCTTGCCGACGATGTTGAGGGCGTCGAGGATCGGGACGCCGGACCCCAGCAGGGTGCCCAGAGTGCGCGTGAAGCGCGCGACCGCGATCTTGCGCATCACCGGCCCGAGGATCGGCACGGTGAGCAGGAGCTTGTCCCAGAAGTGGCGTCCGCCGTTGGTCTTGCGGCTGTAGGTGAAGCCCGCGATGGCGCCGAACATGCTCAGCAAGATCCAGTGGACGTTGCTGACGAAGCCCTCGGACATGGCGATGACGGTCTGGGTCAGGCCGGGGAGCTGGTCCTCGCCGCCGAATTCCGCGAACATCTCGCGGAACGAGGGGATGACCCAGGTCATCATCACGAAGATGATCGCGACCGCCACGCCCAAGACCGCGGAGGGGTAGACCATGGCCGAACGCACCTGGCGCTTCAGCTGGACGCGCTTCTCGATGTAGATGGCCAGGCGGTTGAGGATGGTGTCGAGGATGCCGCCCATCTCGCCCGCGGCGACCAGGTTCACGAACAAGCTGTCGAAGATCTTGGGGTGCTTCTTCAGCGCGTCGGAGAAGGTTCCGCCCTGCTCGACGTAGGCCTTGATCTCTTTGAGGACGCCGTTGAAGGCCTTGTTGTCGCCCTGGCTCGAGAGAATCTCGAGGCACTGCACCAGCGGCAGACCCGCGTCGATCATGGTGGCGAACTGGCGGATGAAGACCACCAGCTCCTTCTCGGAGACGGGGGAACCGAAGGAGAGGTTGAACTCCTTGGGCTTCTTCTTGACCTTGACCGGGCTGAGCTGCTGGGCCTTGAGGCGGGAATTCACGAGGTCCGGTGAGTCGGCCTCCATGATTCCCTTGCGTACCTCACCGGTACGAGACCGTGCTTCCCAAACCCACTCAGCCATGGATCCTCCGTCGACCCGGGTCGAGGCTGGGATCGTAGCCCATCGGCTTC
>JAACVI010000413.1 GCA_009992505.1 Myxococcales bacterium | reverse complement strand
AGATCAAGGATCTGGCCGAGCGCTCGGCCACCTCGACCAAGGAGATCGCCGAGCTGATCAAGACGATCCAGTCCGAGTCCAAGAACGCCATCGAGGCCGTGAAGCGCGGCGCCCAGACGGTCGACGCCTCGGTCACGGTGAGCGCGGAGGCGGAGCGCGCGCTGAAGAAGATCCTCGTCTCGTCCAAGAAGTCCACGGGCATGGTGCGCGCCATCGCGCGAGCGACGGTCGAGCAGGCCAAGGGCAGCCGGCAGGTGACGGACGCCATCGGACGCATCGCCGAGACGGTGCAGCAGATCGCGGCGGCCACGGCCGAGCAGGCACGCGGCTCCGAGCTGATCATGAAGAGCGCCGAGAAGATGCGCCTCATCACCCAGCACGTGGAGCGCAGCAGCCAGGAGCAGGCGCGGGGCGGCCGCCAGATCAGCCAGGCCATCGAGAGCATCTCGAACATGGTCAACCACATCCACCAGGCACATCAACAGCAGGCGCGTGGATCGGAGCAGACCTTGACGGCCGCTGCGCGCATCGAGCGGCTCACGCGCGCGCACGAGGGGAAGGTTCGCAGGCTCAGCGACGCCGCGGACATGCTCGCCAAGCTCAGTCAGCAGGCTTGAACGGGGCCCGAGCGCGGGCTACGTATGCGCCGCGGCGCTACCGGACTCGTTGACCGGTGAAGCGCGTGCGCGCCCCCTAGGACTCCCCCAATGTTCGGCATCGGCATCGGCGAATTCGCGATCATCCTCCTGGTGCTGCTGCTGGCAGTGGGCCCGAAGAGCATGCCCAAGTTGTTGCAGACCGTGGGCAAGGGCATGCGCGAGTTCCGCAAGGCCACGCGCGAGCTGCGCGCCCAGGTGGGTCTCGACGAGATGCTCGCGGAGGTGCGCAAGGAGGTCGACATCCGAGACCCGCTGGGCATCCGCGAGATGAAGCTGGCGGGCAAGGACGTGTCGGGCGTGCAGGCCAAGGGCCTCACGGCCATGGATGTCGAGCTGGAGCAGCCCTACGAGGGCGTCGATCTGAAGCACGCGCGGGACGAGTCCATTCGCCGGCAGAAGGAGACCCTGACGCTGAGGGAGCAAGTCGGGGCCACCGGATCCGGCCAGCGTGAGGCGGAGCAGCGAGCCGCGCTGGCGGCAGAGGCAGAGGCCGCCGCGCTCGAGGCGCCCGTGTCGATCCGCGCTCTTTCGACCCAAGGCGCCTCGCCCGGGAGCGGTGAGCGTGCGGCCTCGGCCGACGCCCCCGCGAAGGACGACGAGACGCCGGACGCCGCGCCGTGACGAAGGAGCTCCCCGACGACGACACACGTCCCGAAGACGACGTGGAGATGGGCTTCTTCGACCACCTGCGCGAGCTGCGGACACGCATCGTGCGCGCGCTCTTCGGTGTGGTCCCGGGCGTGATCATCGCCTGGCTGTACAAGGAGCAGCTGCTCGATCTGCTCTTGCAGCCCTATGTCGTGGCCTGGCGAAAGCTCGGGCTCGGCGAACCGCAGGTCCACTTCGCGAACCCGCTCGACCCCTTCGTCGCCTACCTGAAGATCGCCATGGTGGTCGGGGTGTTGGCGGCCACGCCTTGGATCTTCTGGCAGGTCTGGGGCTTCATCGCGCCCGGCCTGTACCGCAAGGAGAGACGGCTGGCTCTGCCCTTCGTCTTCTTCAGCACGATCTGCTTCGTGGGCGGCGCGGCCTTCGGCTTCATCGTGGTCTTCCCGATGGCCTTCGAGACCTTCCTCGGCTTCGGGGGCCAGCTGCCGAGCCACCACATCAACCTGCAGCCGACGATCATGATCACGGAGTACCTCAACCTGGCCACGCGGCTCTTGCTCGCGTTCGGCCTGGTCTTCGAGGTTCCCGTGGTGGTCACCTTCCTGTCGGCCATGGGCATCGTGAACGGGCCGCAGCTCTTGAAGTTCGGGCGCTGGTGGGTGCTGGTCGCCGCCGTCCTCGCGGCGATCCTGACGCCGCCGGATGTCGCCTCTCAGGTCATGATGCTCGTGCCCCTGGTCGTGCTCTACTTCATCGCCGTCGGCATCGCCTTCATCATCGGCGACCGCAAGAAGAAGCGCGACGAGGCCGCGAACGACGAAGGCTACGAGCGCTGAGCGCGCCGGCTCCGCCTGGAGTCGGGACGACGCAGGACGCACGGGAGGCTCTCTCTCCAGGGGA
>JAACVI010000353.1 GCA_009992505.1 Myxococcales bacterium | reverse complement strand
CATGCTAGCCCCCGCCCGCCGCGCGATTCCGAGCGTGACGCGTGCAGACTGCGGACTGGCCCCCTAGCGGCGGCCCACACGAGGGTTCGATACCATGGCAGAGCTTCAAAACGGTCAGATCACCCAGGTCATCGGACCCGTCGTGGACGTGGAATTCCCCGCCCACGGGCTTCCCGAGATCCTGACGGCCCTTCACGTCACCAACCCCGCCATCAGCGACCTGGCCAACAACCTCACGCTAGAGGTGGCACAGCACCTCGGCGAGGGCACCGTGCGCGCTATCGCGATGGACACCACGGACGGCCTCGTCCGCGGCATGAAGGTGACGAGCACGGGCACCCCCATCTCCATGCCCGTCGGCAAGGAGTGCCTCGGTCGCATCCTCAACGTGATCGGCGAGCCCGTGGACGGTGGCGGTCCCCTGAACGCGAGCCATCGCCTGCCGATCCACCGTGAGGCGCCGCCCTTCGTGGACCAGAGCACCGAGGTCGAGATCTTCGAGACGGGCATCAAGGTCATCGACCTGCTCGCGCCCTACAAGAAGGGCGGCAAGATCGGCCTCTTCGGTGGCGCCGGCGTGGGCAAGACCGTGCTCATCATGGAGCTGATCAACAACGTGGCGAAGGCCCACGGTGGGGTGTCCTGCTTCGCCGGTGTCGGCGAGCGAACGCGCGAGGGCAACGACCTCTTGCTCGAGATGGCGGAGTCCAAGCTCGACACGGGGGAGACCGTCCTCTCGAAGACGGCCCTGGTCTACGGCCAGATGAACGAGCCCCCCGGTGCCCGCGCCCGCGTGGCGCTCAGCGCCCTGACCGTCGCCGAGCACTTCCGCGACGAAGAGGGGCAGGACGTTCTGCTCTTCATCGACAACATCTTCCGCTTCACGCAGGCCGGCTCCGAGGTCTCGGCCTTGCTCGGCCGCATCCCCTCCGCCGTGGGCTACCAGCCGACGCTGGCCACGGAGATGGGCGAGCTGCAGGAGCGCATCACCTCGACCAACAAGGGCTCCATCACCTCGGTGCAGGCCATCTACGTGCCGGCCGATGACCTCACGGACCCGGCGCCGGCCACGGCCTTCGCCCACTTGGACGCCACCACCGTTCTGTCGCGCGCCATCTCCGAGCTGGGCATCTACCCGGCGGTGGACCCGCTCGACTCGTCCTCCACCATGCTCGACCCCGGCATCTTGGGCGAGCGTCATTACAAGATCGCCCGCGGCGTGCAGGAGAACCTGCAGCGCTACAAGGATCTGCAGGACATCATCGCCATCCTCGGCATGGACGAGCTCTCGGAGGACGACCGCATGACGGTCGATCGCGCGCGCAAGATCCAGCGCTTCCTCTCCCAGCCCTTCTTCGTCGCCTCGCAGTTCACGGGCCTGGAGGGCAAGTACGTCCCCCTCGAGGACACGATCACCAGCTTCGAGGAGATCCTCGCGGGCAAGTACGACCACATCCCCGAGCAGGACTTCTACCTCAAGGGCAGCATCGAGGACGTGAAGGCCGCCTACGCCAAGCGCCAGGGCAAGGCGAGCTAGCCGATGGCTACCGCAAGCGACGTGCTGACGCTCGAGATCGCCACTCCGACGGGGTTGGCCCTGGCCACCGACGTGAACTCGGTGCAGGCGCCGAGCGTGCAGGGCGAGTTCGGCGTGTTGCCGGGCCATCTCCCGCTGCTCGCTTCCCTGCGCGCGGGCCTTCTGACCTATCTCGTCGATGGGCAGCAGAAGGTGGTCGCCATCGGACCGGGCTTCGTCGAGACGGAGACCAACAAGGTCCGCGTCCTGACCGACGCGTTCGTCACGCCGGAGGAGATCGACCTCGACGGCGTCAAGGCCGAGCTGGTCGAAGCCAAAGCCCGTCTACGCGCCTTCACCGAAGAGCATCGCGGCGCGGATTTCGCCGAAGTGCAACGCAACGTGGACTGGTGCCACGCGCGGCTCCAGGCCTACGCCATCACGCACCCGTAGCTTCGGCGCGGACGGCGAGCGATCAGTCCAGGAGCTCCGCCAGCGCGCGGCGATCCTGCTCGGGCGTGCCCTCCCCTTCGTCGACGCCCAGCAGCAGCAGGCAGCGACCCGCGCCGACGAGGACGTGGTGCGCGTCGAGCGCGCCGTGGGCGATGCCTTCGGCGTGAATGCGTTCAAGGGCCATGGAGAGCGCCTCTCGAACCTGCTGCGTGGGCCACTGAGGAGTCGGGATGTTCGCCAGGGGCTCGCCCTTCGGCGCTTCGAGCACCGCGTGCCCCGCGTCCCGGTCGAGGGAGTACACCGCTTGCAGGAACGGGCTGTCCGCCCTGGCGAAGGCCTGGAGCCGCTCGGCCAAGCCCGGGCGGAGGGCGAGCAAGGTCACGCTGCGTCGAAGCACGCGATCGAGCGCCCGGTCCGGGGCGCGTACGTCCGGAGCACGCTGGTAGCGTTCGTCGGGCGGGAGGGGCCGGTTGGAATCCTTCCGCGGCGCACGGCCGTCGCTGACCTCGACCTGCGAGAACGGGACTCCGTCCACCGGAAAGGCGAGGGGCGCGAGCAAGGCACGCGCGTCCTCCGCCGACTGGGGACGCGCGCCCGGATCCTTGGCCAGGAATCGCGCGAGGCAAGCGTCGAACGCCGTGCCCAGCGCGGGGCAGCGCGTCGACGGCGAAGGGGCCTCGAGATCGAGCTGCGCCAGAGCGATCTCGCTGCCGCCAAAGGGCAGGCTGCCCGTGAGCATGCGAAAGAGCATCACACCGAAGGCGTAGAGATCGGTGGCCGCGGTGGGATCGGCCGACAGGGCGACTTGCTCGGGGGCCATGTACGCGAGCGTGCCGAGCATCGCGCCCGTGGCGGTGGCGCCGCGATCCGCGAGATGGGCGACGCCGAAGTCGCCGAGCTTGAGCTCCCCCGCGGCATCGAAGAAGACGTTCTGGGGCTTCAGATCACGATGGACGATGCCGCGACGATGCACGGCTTCGAGTCCGGCGAGCAGCGCCGTCAGGATACTCCGAAGCTCGCGTCCCGGTAGCGTGCGGCCCTGGGCTTCGGCCTCGACCAGGCGCGCCTCGAGCGTGCCCCCGGCCATGTACTCCATCACCAGGAAGGGCCCGGAGGCGTCGGCTTCGTACACGCGCACGACGTGCGTGTCGTCGATGCTCGCGGCGATGCGCGCCTCGCGCAGGAAGCGTGCGAGGGCGTCGCGACCGCCCAGGCCTCCGTCGACGCGCAACACCTTCACCGCCACGCGCCGCGCGTGGAAGATGTCGTCGGCCAGGAGCACGCGACCGCTGGCGCCCTCGCCCAGCTCGCCCCGCACGTGGTAGCGACCGCCGAGCAGCTCCTCCCGACCCTCCGTCGCTCGTGCGCGCAGACCGCTGGGGCTGCCGTAGACCTGCGCGAGAAGATCAGACACGCGCGTCGGTGCCGAGGCGTCTACGCGTCGCAGGCTCGTCAGAGCTTCCGCCGCCGCTTCCGGGGCGGCCATGGCGTCCAGGCACGCGACCAGGAGGCTGAGACAATCCGCTTGGCCCGGCCACGCGGCGGGCTCGCGAGCCGCGACGACGCCTTGCAGAGCGCGCGCGGCGGGTTCGAAGCGTCCGAAGCGACACAAGATGCGCGCGAGGGCGAGCGCGGCGTCGGAGTCCTTGGGATCCCCGCGCAGACAGCGCTCGTAGCATCGACCCGCCTTCTGCGGCTCGCCCGCCTGCTCCAGCGAGCGGCCCGCGGCACCCAGCTCTCCCGCCTGTTCGAAGCACTCGGCGGCGCGCGTGAACTCGCAGGCTCGCTCGAAGAGCCGAGCGGCGACGCCCGGACGATGACGATCACGCGCCAGCTCCGCGCCCTGAGCCGCCGCCGCGGGCCAGTCGTCGAAGCCCGAAACCGCGCGCTGCACGAGCGCCTCGTCCTGCGAGTCCAGGGCGTAGCCGAGGGCTCGCAGCGGGAGGCTCGCCGCGCGCGCCAGCGCCACGGCCTGCTCGAAGCGCCAGACCTCCGCGTAGCGGGCCGCCGCCTCCTCCAGCCTCCCCGCCCGCTCGAGCAACGCGGCCGCGTCCTCGATCCGACCGTCGGTCAGCGCCTGGTCGATGGCCGCGTCGACGGCCGAATCGAGGGTCGGCGCATCGGTGGCGTTCGAACTCACGGGGCGCGTGGGTCGGGCTCGAGACCGAGCAACGTCAGCGCGAGCTCCGCGGCCTCGCGTTCCGCTTCGCCCTTCGAGCGGCCGGAGCCATGTGCGAGCGCCTCGCCATCCACCAGCAACTCGACCTCGAAGACGCGCTCGTGATCCGCCCCGGTGGCGTCCACGACGCGATAGGTCGGCGTCGCCATCCCGCGTCCCTGGGCGAGCTCCTGGACCAAGGATTTCGCATCCACGCGATGCGCCACGGCCTCGTCGAGGCGGGTGGCGAAGAGTCGCTCGATCACCGCCAGGGACGGCCCCGGTCCCGCGTCGACGAAGATGGCGCCGAGTACGGCCTCGAGCCCACTGGCGAGCAGGCGAGGTTTGGTTCGTCCACCCGAGAGCTCCTCGCCACGGCCGAGCATCAAGCACGCGTCGAGGCCCAGCTCCTGCGCGACCTGGGCCAGGGAACTCTCGCGCACCAGAGCCGCCCGGCGACGGGTCAGCACGCCTTCGGGCGCGTGGGGATAGCGGGCATAGAGCTGCGCCGCCACGGCCATGCCCAGCACCGCGTCACCCAGGAACTCGAGACGCTCGTTGTCGTGCGGCGCGAGCCTCGGATGCTCGTGGGCGTAGCTCTTGTGTGCGAGGGCGTCGCGCAACAGGCTCGGGTCGGAGAATTCGTGGCCGAGGGCGAGCGCGAGCTCTTGTCGTAGCGCGTCCTGCATCGGGCGCTCAGCGTAAACGCCCCGCGCCCGAGGGTCGAGCGCCGAGCGTCACAGCGCGGGTGCTTTCCCTTTCCGAGCGTGGCCCGAGACAGTAGTCTCGGCCGTCAAGGGTGAGCGAACCGGGCAACCGGGTCTCCAGCGAGGCAACATGGCGGACAACCAGAAGATCGTGAAATACGTGGGCATCGGCTGCGGCGTCGTGCTCCTGCTCGGCTGTTGCATCGGCGGTGGTGCTTACGTCGCGTGCAACAAGTTCGCGGGCACCCTGGGTGCGCCCAAGGGCGCCGCGGAGGGCTTCTTCTCCGACATGCGCCAGGGCCGCCCCGAGGCCGCCCTGCAGCGCATGGACGGCGCCTACCAGGCGAGCCACGACCTCGCCCGATTCCAGCAGGCGACCACCATGATCCCGGCCATCGCCAGCCAGACCGACACGACCTTCAACAGCATCCAGGTCAACGCGGGGGGCGCGACGGTCAGCGGTCACCTGACCACGCCCAACGGCGATCAGCCGGTCACGGTCTCGCTCAGTCAGATCGGCGAGAACTGGTACATCGACAGCATCGTCGTCGCCAACGTGCCGCTGCCCTAGGCCTCGTCGACCTCGTCGCTGGACGCGCCCTCGGGGCGCAGCACGACCTCGAGGCCTCCCTCCTCGGGGTGGCGGAACTCGAGTGTCAGCCCGTGCAGGCGCGCGGCGCGGGCGGTGATGGACAAGCCGAGACCATGCCCCGAACGGCTGCGCGAATTCTCGCCGACGACACCACGACCGAGCACGCGCTCGACCTGCTCCGGAGTCAGGCCGGGACCATCGTCGAGGACGCGTAGCTCGAAGCCGTCCTCCCGCGTCTCGAGGACGACGGCGACGTGGCCCTGACGCCGGTTGTGGCGCACGGCGTTGTGCACGAGGTTGCCCACGGCGCGCTCGAGCAAGGTCTCGTCCCCGGGCCAGGTCACGGCCTCGTCCGGCACGGCGTACTCGAGCGAGACGAGCCGCTCCCGCGCCACGGGGCGATGACGCGCGACGACGCGCTCGACCAGGGCCTTCAGATCGACGGGCGACTTGCCGAGAGAGGCTTCGTCGGCGTCCAGGCGCGCCCAGGCGTCCAGATTCGTCAGCAGCGTGGCGATGTAGTGGGTCTCCTCGATCGCGGATGCCAGGACCGGCGCCGTCGCGGCGTCAGCGTCCGCAGCGGGCATGTCCGTGCGCAGGCGCATCAAGTAGCCCTCCAGCACCGTCAGCGGGATCATCACGTCGTGCATGGTGTTCGCGAGGTGCTCCGAGAGCGCTCGGTCACGACGCCTCAGTGCCTCCATCTGCTGGGCCAGCTGTCGCTGCTTGGCGTCGAAGGCGCGCGCCAGCTCGGCCACCTCGTCCGTGCCGCGCAGCTCGAGCTCCGCGGGTTGACCTTCGGGCGTCTCGCGAATGGCGCGCGTGAGACGACGGGTGCGGCGCACCACGGGGCCACCCGCGAGCACGGCCAGGGCAGCGGCGAGGGCGGAGAGCGCGAGCAGGGGCAGCGGAAAGTGCGGACGCGGGGGCACGGGACGCCGAAGCGCGAGCACGGCGCACGGGCCTTCGCTCCAGGGCATGCGCACGGCGTAGAGCAGCATGCCTCGATGGCCTGGCGCGGGACGAACGGCGAAACGCTCCCCGGCTCGTAGGCGCGACGCGAGCCCTTCATCGAGGGGAGGCACGTCGACGTCGGAGGGGCGCAGGTCGGCCGAGTAGGCGAAGATTCCATCGGGGCCGGGCTCCACGGCCCGCCCCATGCCGGGACCGCGTGAAGGTCGGCCGGGACCCGGTCGGCCGGGACCCGGGCCGCCGCGTCCGGGTCCGAAGCGTGCGCCAGGGCGGTGCATGGGACGCGCCAGACCTCGGCCGAAGCCCGCCGGATCTTCCTCGCAGCGGGCACGCCCCCCCTGACCCATGCGCGAGAGCACGGCGTCGACCACGCCCTCCTCGAAGGCGCTGCGATGCAGCCTCTGTTGCATCCAGAGCAGCGACGCCGCGATGGGCAAGAGCCCGAGCAGCACCGTCAGTCCGAGCTTCGTTCGGAGCTTCAAAGCAGGGCCCTCATGGAGACGACCCCTCGACGCTGTCGAGTCGGTAGCCGATGCCCCAGACGGTGGTGATCTTCACGCCGCGCTCGCCCAGCTTCTTGCGCAGCCTCGACACGTGGACGTCGAGGGCGCGCTCGGTCGCGCAGCGATCCGGGTCGAGGGCCGCCTGCATCAGAGCGCGGCGCGTGATGGCCGAACCGGGACGGGCGGCCAGTGCCGCGAGCACCGCGTGTTCGGAGGGCGTGAGCTCGAGGGACGCACCGGCGATCGTGGCCGAACCTCCCTCGAGGTCGAGCAAGAGATCCCCGACACGACGCTCTTTCAGCTGTTCGATGCGCGGACGGCGCAGGCGGGCACGCACGCGCGCCAAGAGCTCCTCGGGCCAGAAGGGCTTGGTCATGTAGTCGTCGGCGCCGAGGGCCAGCGCACCGACCTTGTCCTCGGTGCTCTGCCGAGCGCTGAGCACGAGGATGGGCACGTCGGAGCGCATGCGGTAGAGGCGCACCAGCTCCGTGCCCCAGACCCCTGGGAGCATGATGTCGACCAGGACCAGGCTGAGACCGCGGAGATCGACCTCACGCGCCTCGGCCCCATCGCGGATCCAGGCCACGGAGAACCCCTCGCGTTCCAGGTGGCCGACCACCTGCGCTCCGAGGGCTTCGTCGTCCTCCACGACCAGGATCCGCGCGTCCACGGCTCAACGCCCCCGGCGACCTTGACCGCGCGGGCCGTTCGGCGCGCCGTCAGGACCGCCGTGACCGGGGCCGTCTCCGCGACCTTCGAGCATGTGCTGATGACGCGATGCGAGCATGCGCAGCAGCTGTTGCCGGTCGAGCACGGCGGCCACGCGCTCCTCGATGGCGAAGCGGGCCTGCATGTGCTGCCGACGCAGCTCGGGGTTGGCTCGACCCGTGCCGGGCGCGGGGCGGTTGGCCTGCATGGCCCGCAGCTGGGCCAGCGCCTCGGCGAAGATGGCGCGGATCTGCTGCACCTGGTTGGGCCGCAAGGACAGCTCGCGCGTCATGGTCTCGAGGCGCTGGTTGAAGAACTGCTGCATCTGAGCCGCATCGGGCGGACCGCGCCGACCGCCGGGGCCATGGCCTTGGCCCTGGCCAGGTCCATGGCCCTCACATGCGCACATGGGCGGCATGTCCATCCCGCCGTCGGCGTCGGACGGTTGGGCGGAGGCAAAGGCGGGCACGCTCAGGGCGAGCATCAAGCTGAGGGGGATCAGGGACTTCATCGGGACTTCTCCTTGGGTGACGGCGACATGCCGCGGGTTCCATTGGAGCAGGCGGATGTTGCGGAAAGCTTGCGACACCCAGAATGAGTCGTCGATGGGTTCGCGCCCGTCCGCGGGGCCACACAGCCGATTCCAGCAGGGCCCGGGGTCTACGCCGGCGTGGGCGGCTCTACGCCCTCGGGTCCGTCGTCTTCGAGCGGGATGACCAGTGGCGTGGGCGCGCGCTGAGCGGGTCCCTGGAACTCGCCCAGGCGATAGAATCGTTCGACGAATTCCACCAAGTGGGCCGAGGCATCGCCAGGCAGACTCAGCTCCTCCCCGCACAGCTCGAGACGAACACTGCGGGCGCGCGCCATGGCCTGCACGTCGAGGATGGTGAGATCCGTCGTGACCGCATCGTACACGCCGCCCGGCATGCTCACGGCGGCCGGCCGCAGGCGAGCGAGCTGCGCGCTTCCGTCGATGGAGATGTGCAGGTCACGGCAGACCTGCCAGCGCGGGCTGGTCGCGGCGGCGCCCAGCAGGACGTGGACCCTGACCTCGTCCACGCCGGGATCGGCGCTGAGATCGAGGTGGCCACGCCCCCGGGGAGCCCGTGAGACTTCGAGCTGGATCGCCGCCGAGAGCGCGGGCGTTGGGGGCACGACCGCCACCAGCTCGAGCTCCGGCGGGGCCGGCTGCTGCGAGACGTCACGACTCGAGCCGAGGGGCGGGACGAGCAGGAGCAGCGCGAGCATGGGGGTGGCGCGTGTCATGACAGGTACACGTATACAGGGCCTTCGACCCCCGAGGCCCGCAGAGCTTGGCTCGAAGGGGCCTGCTGCTACACTCGCGCGCCATGCGCCAGCTCCGCATCTTCGACGATCGAGTGGCCGCAGACACGCTGCGCGACGCGCTCTTCGTGCAGGGCATCCAGACCACCTTGAACGAGACTCGCGAGGGCGGCTTCTCGCTCTGGGTGCACGACGAGGAAGAGCTCGCCACCGCCCGGGCGATCGCCGAGGAATTCGAGCTTCACCCGCGTGCGCCGCGCTTCGCGGAGGCGAGCAAGGTCGCGGACGGCCAGCGACGAGCCCAGACCCAGTCCGAGAAGAAGAGCCGACACCGCACGCTCGAGGCGGCCGAGGTCCTACGCTCGGAGGAGCGTCAGCGACCGCCGGTCACGGTGGAAATCGCGCTCGTCTGCGTACTGGTCTTCGCGCTGATGAACAGCGCCCACGGCGACAAGGTGACGAGCCTGCTGTCGATCCAGGGCCACGGCACCACCATCGCGCTCGGCACCTGGGGCGGCTCCGGGCTCTTCGGCAACGTGCTCTCGGGCGAGGTCTGGCGCCTCGTGACCCCCATCTTCCTGCACTTCGGCATCCTGCACCTGGTGTTCAACCTCTCGTGGCTCTGGGTCTTCGGCAAGACGCTCGAGGGCAGCTTGGGCAGCCTGCGCTTCGCCTGGATGGTGCTGCTCCTCGGCGTGTTCTCCAACGTCCTGCAATACGTCGCGACCGTGTCGCCCTTCTTCGGCGGCATGAGCGGCGTCATCTACGGCCTCTTCGGCTACCTCTGGATGCGCGGCCGCTTCGATCCGCGCGTGAGCTACGGGCTGCCCGGATCGACCGTGATGATCATGATCGGTTGGTACGTGCTGTGCCTGACCGGCATCGTCGGCGCGGTGGCGAATGGCGCGCACACGGGCGGTCTCGTGCTCGGGGCGCTCTGGGGCTACCTCGCCTCGGGCGACCTACGCCGTCGTCTGCTGCGCTGAGACTCCCGGGAGCGCGCGCAACAAGGCGAGCACGCTCGGCGCGAGATCGGCCAGGGACTCGGGATCGTTGTGCAGCTTCGACAGGAGCACGCGGCCCTCGACGAAGGCCACGAGATCCCCGGCGGCGCGCTGAGGGTCGCCAAGATCGAGCTCACCCGCTTGGGTCGCCTCCTCGAGCACCGCGGCCAGACGCGAGGTCCAATAGCCGAAGACCTCGTTCAACTTCTCGCGCAGCAGCTCGTCCTGCGTGCTGAGCTCGAGGGCGAGGTTACCCAGCGGACAGCCACAGACATGCCCGACGGCGTCGCGGCCACGGCAGGCCTCGTTGGCGTTCGCGCGCAAGAAGCGCTCGAGGCGCGCGAGGGGCTTGCCCGCGCCTCCCAGGGTGAGCTCGAGGCCTTCGGCCATGTGCTCCCAGTAGCTGTCGATCACGTCCAGCACGAGATCGCGCTTGGAGTCGAAGAAGTGATAGAAGCTGCCCTTCTTCACCCCCGCTTCGTCGCAGATCTCGCTGACGCCCACGGCGGTGTAGCCGCGCGCCGAGATCAGCCGACCGGCTGCCTCGAGGAGCTTCTCACGCGCGTCGCTGGGTCGGCCCATGTCATCTCGTCAGTCGTCGGCTAGCGCGTCCCCATTACAGGGGGCGGCACAGAAGGAGGATGCCCGAGCCACGCCGGAGCGTCGAGACCGAGGCGCGCGTAGCTGCGGCGGCGATCCTCGAGGATGTCTTCGACGCCAGCCAGGAGCTGGGCGAAGTCGTCGACCCGCTGTGTGCGCATGTTGGCCAGGGCGACCTGCTCGTGAAGAGGGAGGGGCGCGGGCGCGTCGAGATCGAGCGCGGCCACCGCGTCCGGATCGATCAGGCTGGTGCCATGCGCGTCCCCGCGGAGCTGGTCGAGCCGGGCTGATGCGCGCTGCCCAGGGACAGAGGCCGAGGGCTTCGACCACCTCGGTCTGATAGCGCCTGTAGAGTCGCAAGGACTCCGCGCGGAGCACGTCGTCCAGGTTCGTGTCAAGAGGCGGCGCCGACTCGCTCGAAACGGGATCGGTCACCTACAGACGTGGGACATGGAGTCGCAGGTCTCGGTGCCCACGCCGGCCGCGCGGAGG
>JAACVI010000352.1 GCA_009992505.1 Myxococcales bacterium | reverse complement strand
TCGTGGACATGCGGGCGATGGGTGAGCGCCATCGCGCCGAGGTCGATGCCTACGTGCAGGACGTCAACGCGCGCCTCGGCCGCAAGGGCAACGAGGCGACGCGGGAGTCGGCCCACTCCGACATCACCGGCAAGCTCGCCTCCCGCTCGATGCTGTCGATCTACACGGTGCAGATCGACGAGAAGGACGACGAGGGCCACAAGCACTTGGTCGTCTCGCTCGCCTTCGACCACGCTGCCTGGAACAAGCGTCGCAGCACCGACGGCTTCGTGCTGCTCGTCGCCCAGGCCGACCTGCCGCAGGGCGCGGCCGAGCTGGTCGCGCTCTACCGCGCCAAGGACGCGGTCGAGCAGGACTTTCAGACCATCAAGAGCGACCCCCAGCTACGCCCCGTCTTTCATCACACCGACCCGAAGGTGCGTGCCCATGTGTCGCTGTGCATGCTGGCGCTGCTGCTCGAACGCTCGATGGAGAGACGTCTGCGAAACGCGGGCAAAGCGATGACGGCACCCGCAACCTTCGAAGAGCCCGCTGGCGGGCACCTCAACCAGGACTGGCGTCTTCTCGTGCACGAAGAAGTGCTCGGACACCTCGATGGCCGTGCGCTCGGCGTACAGCTGTGAACTGTGCGGCGATCGCGATCGCCGGGTCGCGACGCCTCAGCGCGCGGGACGCGCCGTGACGCTGAAGGTGACGGGCGCAGCGTCCGCGACCTTCTGGCCGAGTGCACCCAGAGTCTTCTGCGCCAAGGTCTCGAAGGAGGAGCGCGGCTCGATGTGATGCTCGGCGAGGTTCACGTCGATCGGTCCGACGGTGCGCACGTCCACCGACTGGAAGGTGTCGCCGGAGTAGTGGAAGACGAGCGCGAGCTCGGCGGTCTTGGGCACGGTGACGCCGTGCACGCGGAGCTGACCCGCGACCGTGAGGTGCACGCGGCGCTCGTCGCCCGTCATGGCCGTCACGTCCGCGTGGTCCACGTCGCGCACCTCGTCGATGCGAAACTCCACCCAGCGGTTCGCCTCGCGCTGGTCCGCCGGGGCGTCGTCGGAGATCTGAAACCACGTGCGCATGTGCTCGTTCTGACGCTCGTTCCGCGTCTCTTCCGTGAACTCGTGCGTCTCTTCGTCGATCTTCGACTGCAGGACCTCGAGCTTCAACAGGTCGGACTTCACCAGCCCACGGCTCTGCGTGAGGTCGTGCAGATCGAGCGAGAGTGTGCCCTCTAGGCTCTCTGGCGCGCGTCCATGGATGTGCTCCACGGGAGCCGTCATCACGAAATCCAGGGCGCTCGTGCTGGCGTCGAGCGTCACGCTGACGGAGCTGGCAGCGGTCGGAGACGTGGGCGCCTCGAGCGGCGCCGACGCAGGCGTCTCTTGTTCATGGGAGCCGCAGCCGAGCGCCGCCAGGGCGACGAGAACGCTGAAACTTGCGACCGCGAGGCCGCGCTTGGGGATTCCGTGGGTCATGGTCAAAGGCCTCCGCACGCACTCGGCGCGCAATGATGGGGGATGCTCGGCCCGTGCTTGGCGCACGGAGGCCGACGAGGTCGTGGGCAGTCGCGGCGCGACCACCCGAAGATCAGGCGCAGGTGCCTTCGCCACATGCGGCTTCGCTGCTGCCCGCGGCGGCCTGGGTCGTGGCCGGAGCCGGCGTGGCGCGGTGGGCACGGCGGCGTGGTTGTTGCGCGGGCTGGGCGGTCGGCGTGCCTTGCGTGGCGTGCGCGTCGTCGCTCTGGGCCTCAGGCGCGGCGGCCGTCGCATCACTCGCGCCGCAGCTCGCCTCGCTGGGCGCGTCGTTCGCTGCAGCAGGGGTGCCCGCCTCGCGGTCGGCCCCGCAGCTCGCCTCGCCCGTGTTGTCGGACGCCTCGGGCACGGCGCCGCAGCCAGCCTCTGGACTGCTGGCCATCTCGCTGCCCGAGCTCTCGGCTCCGCTGGCGGTCTGAGTCGTGGAGTGGCCGCAGCCCGCGGCTCCGAGGGACGCGGTGGCCATGGCCAGGAGCACATGCTTGATCGAAGTGTTCATGCCCAGCGTAGGCGTGAGGCGAGGATCCGTTACGCGCAGAGTGACGAGGGCGACGGGGGCGACTCGAACTCTGCATGAGGGCCAGTTGTTGGCCCGCGCACGGGTGCTAGCCACGCCCGGTGACAGTCGACGACGCTCTCGATGCGATCGAAGCGCTGGCGCCGGTCGGGGCATTTCTGGACGAGGCGATGGCGACCCGGCTCGACTTCGTCTGCTACGACGAGGGCATCGAGCCGCGCTTGTGGGGAAACCCGCTTCACGCGCTGCGCTCCGGGACCTGCGACAGGATCTGGAGAGGAAGCTGGGTGTGGAGATGCCCGCCGAGCTCAGGGCCATTCTCGAGCGGCACGACGGCATCGCCGTGGTCGGATCGGAGAACGAAGGCATTCCGGAGCCGATCGCCGACGAAGCGCGCCTGCTCGACGCGCGCGGCAGGATCGGGGCGCGGCAACTCGTCGCCGAGAAGGCCGAGAACCTCGCGCTACCCGCGGGGCTCTTGCCCTTCTTCGCGCGCGACGAGACGCGTGCCGCTTACGACTGCGTGATGGTCGAGCCCGCGGCCCAGCAGGGCTTGGTCCTGCGCGTCGAGGGGCGGGACTTCGTGCCCGAGCTGCACGCGAAGCGAAGACCGCACCTCTGGAGATCTGCGCGCGTCGACAGCACGAAGCGGGCGAAGCGGTTGGCGCTGATCGAGCCCGAGACGCTGCGCACACCGCCGGGCGTCGAAGCCGAAATCGAACCTGGACCTGAGCCCGAGCCTGAGCGTGAGCCCGAATCGACGGCGACCGACTCGGACGCGTCGGCTCCCGACGATGGCGAGGAAGCCCCGAGTCGTGCTCCGCGGCCCCATGCGACCGGCGATGGCCCCAACGTCATCCTGGTCGGTGTAGCAGCGGTCTTCGTGGTCCTGGTGCTGCCCGCCTTCCTTTCTCGCTGACCCGCGCTTCACGAATGGAGCCTCCCCGGAGGCGAACCCTTCGCCCCACGTACGCGTCGCCCGGAACGTGGTGCCCGTCCCGACGAATTCGCGCACCAGCCCTCGGCGCCGCTTGCCCTCCTGCCCTTCGGCGCGCTACGCCGCGCCCCATGAACGACGCCAAGCTCTCCATCGAAACCCTCGCCATCCACGCCGGCCAGTCGCCGGATCCCATCTCTGGCGCGGTGATGCCGCCCATCGTGCTCGCGAGCACCTTCGCGCAGCAGAGCCCGGGTGTGCACAAGGGCTTCGAGTACTCGCGCACCAACAACCCCACGCGCCAGACGCTCGAGGCCTGCGTGGCGGCGCTCGAAGGCGGCGAGCACGGCATGGCCTTCGGTTCGGGCTGCGCCGCGTCGACGACGCTCTTCCTGACGCTCTCGGCCGGCGACCACGTCGTGGCCAGCGACGACGTCTACGGCGGCACCTTCCGCATCCTGGACAAGGTGATGAAGCCTCTGGGCATCGAGACCAGCTGGGTCGACATGACAAACCCCGAAAACGTCGCCGCGGCCATGCGCCCCGAGACGAAGCTCGTCTTCGTCGAGACGCCCACCAACCCGATGCTGAAGATCGTCGACATCGCCGCCATGGTGAAGATCGCCCACGCGGGCGGCGCCAAGGTCGCGGTCGACAACACCTTCGCCACGCCCGTCTTGCAGCGGCCGCTCAGCATGGGCGCGGACGTCGTCGTCCACTCCATGACCAAGTACCTCAACGGCCACTCCGACGTGGTCGGTGGCATCGCCGTCAGCTCCGACGCCGCGCTGGTGGAGAAGCTGCGCTTCTTGCAGAACTCCGTGGGCGCCGTGCCCTCGCCCTTCGACTGCTTCCTGGTGCTGCGTGGTCTGAAGACGCTCGCCGTGCGCATGAAGGGCCACGTCGAGAGCGCGCAGAAGATCGCCGCCTTCCTCGAGGCGCGCCCCGAGGTGGAGCGCGTCTACTACCCCGGCCTCGCGTCGCATCCGCAGCACGCGCTGGCGATGAAGCAGATGAGCGGCCCCGGCGGCATGATCTCCTTCGTCGTGAAGGGCGGTCTGCCCGCGGCGCGGCGCTTCCTGGAGAAGACCGAGCTCTTCACTCTGGCCGAGAGCCTCGGCGGCGTGGAGTCGTTGATCGAGCACCCGGCGATCATGACCCACGGCTCCGTGCCCAAGGCACAGCGCGAGGCTCTGGGCATCGTGGACGGATTCATCCGCCTCTCGGTCGGCCTCGAAGGCGTCGACGATCTCATCGCCGACCTCACGCGCGCCCTCGAAGCCACGGCGAGCTGACGGTTCAGAACGCGGGCGGCGTCCACATCCCGTCTCCGTCGGCGTCGACGAAGATCGGGTTGGTGAAGGCGACGGAGGGCGTGGGCCACCCAGGCTCGCCCGCCGCCTCGGGCATCGGGGTGTCGCCGCTGACGAGCACGACCACGAACGCGTCACGGGTCACGTCGATGGACACGTCCGCCGTCTCGCCGCGCGCGACCAGACGCTCGAGCACCACGTCTCCGTCGCGATAGACGCGGAAGCGATCGACGGGCACCCAGTCGGCGGCTTGCACCGCGATGTGCAGAGGCACGACGCCGGACACGCTCGGCCGCAAGCTGGAGCCCGGGCGCACGCCCTCGGCGCTGACGTCGAGGAAGATGCCGCTGGTCACGAAGACATCGCCGCCGCGCAGAGCGTCGATGAAGGAGGGGTCGTCGATGGCGCTGCCGCGGTCGTCGGGCACGCGCACGCAGGTGCGCGGATAGCCCACGGGAGTGCGGGCCAGTCGATGGCTGTCGCTGTTGCCCGTCGCGACGATGAGCTCGCCGTGACGCAAGAGACCAAACCAATCCTCGAGGTTGCGCCCGAGACTGACGCCGCCGCCGGCGAGATCGAGCTCGTGACCGTTCCACACCTCGATGGCGTCGAAGCCCTGCGCCAGAACCCCCGCTCTGCCCGTGGCCGTGACGGGATCGAAGTCGATCAGATCGAAGTAGCCGAGCCCCTGACCGAAGCGCGGATGATTGAGCTGCACCAGCGGGTCACTGTCGAGCGCGTGGGCGGCGCTGACGATCTCCTGCACCGTCAACACGGGGTGCGGAAAGAGCGAGAGCATGTCCGCGCCGGCCGGCAGCGGCATCACGTTGAAGTGGCCCTTGTTCGGCGTGCCCCACACGCCGGGGCTGATCTCCCCGCCGAGCAGGATGTGGAGACGCTGGCCCAGGTCGAGGTCTTCGTGAGCGGCCGTGCGCTCGAATAGGGCAGCGGCGCTCGCTGTGGGGCCGAGCGCGCGCAGGCGAGGCTGGTCAGCGCGAGCAGGAGCCCAGGAAGCCAAAACGACGCACGCGGAGGTCGCCAACCATGCCCTCGCCCGGCGGGCTTTCGGGGCGCTGGCGACGACAGAGGCATCGTCCCGAATACCACGTCACCTCGGCGAACACGATGTGAGTGAGAGAGCGGGCGAGAGCGGCCAGAGCCCTGCTAGACTCCCGGCGTGGAGCTACGGCGGACATCCTTGGGACTGCTCGCAATCCTGGCCCTGATCGGCTGCGAGGCTTCGACGAATTCCGTGCCCGCCTTCGACGGCGGCGCCCCCGACTCCACCACGCTCGACGCGGATCTGCCGCCGATGCCGGACGCCTCGACCGACGCCTCGACGGACGCTGGCGTGGATGCCCAGCCTCCGCGACCCGAGGGCGTGGCGCCAGCGAACCTGGTGCCGGATGCGACCGCCGAGGTGCCATCCCTGGAGACGGCGCTCGCGCCGGGTGAGTCACGCCTGGTGCGCGTCGAGGTCGGCGCATCCGAGCACGTCGGCTTCGGACTCTTCTTCGACCCGTCGGACGCCGACGTCGTGATGTACGTCGACCGCTTCGACGGCACGGGTGAGTCCGAGCTCGGGCTCACGGACGGCGGCCCCGGCGTGCGCTTTTTGGCCGTCTTCGAGCCCGAGGGCGCGCGCACCCATTGGGTTCGCATCGAGGCCGGAGCCGACGCCTTCACGGGCACGCTCTCCATCGTGCACACGCCCTTCGAGGACGGAGCGCACTGCCTCGACGACTGCGACCACCTCTTGCAGCTGCCCCTGCCCCGCGATCCCGCCGTGGACGGCTACCGATGGATCCCCTCCACCGTGCTGCGCTACTGGTTCGGGCGGCGCGATCTGCTGATGATGCTGCGCCACGCGGGTCAGACCATGAGCGCGCTGGGACACGAGCCCTTCGAGCCCGGAGACTTGTCCCAATGGGACGGCGAGACGCCGGGGACGGATCGCGGCGCACCACGCCACGCCAGCCATCAGCGCGGCAAGGACGTCGACATCACGCTCTACGGCGACGACGGTCGGGCCTTCTGGCGAAGCTATTGCGACACCTTCGCGGCGAGCGGAGGGCGCGAGTGTCTGGCCGGCACCGCCCACGGACTCGACGGAGAGACAGACGCCATCCTCTATGGCGCCATGCTGGAGTCGGGGCGCGTGACCATGAGCTTCCTGGATCGCGAGCTCATCCCCATCGTGAGCACAGGCGCCGAGACGGCGGCCCCGGCGTGCGCTTTTTGGCCGTCTTCGAGCCCGAGGGCGCGCGGGCACCACCTGCAGCACTGGCCGAATCACGACAACCACATCCAGGTGCGGGTGTCGGAGGATCCCTACCCCGCCACGGCGCTCTCGCTGCCCTTCGCCTTCGAACCGCCCTGACGGGCGCGGCGCCCGACTTCCCAGCGCTGGCGATCTCTGGCTCCGCCCGAAGGCCGCTGGTAGGCTTCGCCTCGGAGACATGACCATGGACTCGAAACTCATCCGCACCTCGTCCTTCCTCGGCGCTACCTTGACGGTCTGCGCGCTCCTCGCCTCGTGCGGTGGAGGCGGTGGAGGCACGGTCTTCGCGGACGCCTTGTGGCAGGTCCGTTGCCCGGTCGGGCTCGCGGGCTGTGCCCTTGGCGGTACGCCCCACGACGTCTTCGGCTTCGACGGCCAAGACAATGGCCCCGAGCACGACCCCGGCGCCGTGCGCACGACCTGCACCGTCGACTCGCTCGCGGACGGCAACGTGGCCATCGCCTTCTCCGTGTCGCTCGGCGGCGCGAGCCTGGCCGTGCGAAACGCCGTCGTGCCCGAGGGCGGCGGCACCATCCTGGGCACCGCCTGCCGGACGACCGTGGTCGAAGACAGCGTGACCTATGCCGGCCAATGCGGCAGCAGCGCGCCCTCCGCCTCACAGCCCTGCCAGCTCTCGACCATCACCCTCGACCCTCACGCGGCGGATGGCCCCACGCTTCAGACCACGCTGCTCTGCCAGAACGTCACGGCCGCGTCGGATCCCCTGCGCTTCATCCGCGACCTCGAGCGCGGCTCGCCCGCACCACGCGCGACGCCGGCGCCGCTTCGCTTCATCCACTGCACCGGTCTGTGAGATCCGGCTGGGCCACCACCCAGCCGCGCTCCGAGATCCGGCTGGGCCGTCACCCGGCCAAGCCCTGAACACACGACCGTCGCGCGGCTTGCCCGCTGCGCCGTGCGCGGCCATTCTCCCGGCCCATGTCTCTTCGCCTGCACGACACCCTCTCCGATCAGAAGCTCCCCTTCGAGACGGCCGAGCCCGGCCACGCGCGCATCTACGTCTGCGGACCGACGGTCTACGACTACGCGCACCTCGGACACGTCCGCTGCTACGTCGTCTACGACGTGCTCGTGCGCCATCTGAGGGCCACGGGCACCCGCGTCACCTACGTCCGCAACATCACGGACATCGACGACAAGATCCTGGCTCGCGCCAAGGAGCGCGGTGAGTCACCGACCGAGCTGGCGTCGCGCTTCGCCGAGGCCTTCCATCAGGATCTGGCCCGCGTCGGCAACCTCCCGCCCGACATCGAACCGAAGGTCAGCGAGCACCTCGACGAGATTCGCGCGCTCGTGACCCGCCTGATCGAGGGCGGTCACGCCTACGCGGTGGGCGGTGACGTCTACTTCGACGTCCACTCCTTCAAGGACTACGGCAAGCTCTCGCACCGCAACCTGGCGGACCTCGAGGCCGGCGCCAGCGGTCGCACGGAGAGCGACGACACGGGCAAGAAGCGCCACCCCGCGGACTTCGCGCTCTGGAAGGGCGCCAGCGAAGGCGAAGTGAGCTGGGCGAGCCCGTGGGGCCCCGGGCGTCCGGGCTGGCACATCGAGTGCTCGGCCATGAGCATGGCGCACCTGGGCGAGAGCTTCGATCTCCATGGCGGAGGCCTGGATCTGGTCTTCCCTCACCACGAGAACGAGATCGCCCAGAGCGAGGCGGCCACGGGTCGTTGCTTCGCGACGACCTGGATGCACAACGGCTTCGTCGAGGTCGACAAGACCAAAATGAGCAAGAGCCTGGGCAACTTCTTCACCGCGCGCGACGTCTATGCGCGCGTGGAGCCCGAGGCCATCCGCTACTTCACCATGACCGTGCACTACCGCGCGCCCTTGGGCCTCGACTGGACGCTCGACGACGCGGGCAACGTCACGGGCTTCCCGCAGTTCGAGGAGGCGGAGCGACGGGTGGAGTACCTCTACCAGACGCGCCAGCGCCTCGATCAGCTGCCGGAGGATCGCATCACGGAGGACGGCACGGCGCCGGAGTCTCTGAAGCTGAAGGCCGGGCTCGCGCGCACTCTGGACGACGATCTCAACATGCCCCAGGCGCTGGCGCAGGTCGCCGAGTTCCTGAAGGCCGTCAACGAGCTGTGCGACCTCGCGAGCCGCAAGAAGGGCAAAGCTCCCCTGTCTTCGGTGACCCTCGCGCGCGACGGCTTCGCGGCGCTCGAGGCCGAGCTCGGTCTCGGCATGGAAGAACCCCGAGCGATCCTGGAGCGCATCCGAGACCGGCGGGCAGCCACGCGCGGCATCGAGCCAGGAGACATCGAGGAGCGCATCGAAGAGCGACGTCGCGCGCGCACCGACAAGGACTTCGCCCGCGCCGACCAGGTGCGGGCCGAACTCGACGCTCTCGGCGTGGAACTCCACGACAGCCCCGATGGCACCCGCTGGAGCATGCGCTGACGCAGCGAGGTCCAAACGCGCGCGGAGTGTCAGGCGCCCAGCCACGTCGAGCTAGCGACGCCATGCCGCGGCGTGGCAGGATGGAACGGTGGCTCGAGGCGCGAAGATGACCGACGGACCCAAGACCATCGCGGAGGGCCTGCTTTCACAGACGCCTCTGGAGCATGTGCTGGTCTCGGTGGAGAAGCGTCAGCTCACGGGGACGCTCGCGATCTGGCCCGAGGACGACCGACGCGGGCAAGACCGTGTGCTCTTCCACGAAGGGCGCATCTCGGGGGCGCGACTGCTCGACCCGGCCTCGGCGTTAGGCCGCGGGCTCTTGCCGCTCTTCCTGCGCGAGAGCGCGCCCTATGCCTTCTACGAGCAGGATCTGGTCGGTGAGGGCGAAGGCGTGCTCGTGGGGGATCTCGATCCCTTCGCGCTGCTCGCCGCTCGCCTGCGAGGTGGGGCACGCGAGGACTTCGTGACGCGCATCCTCGAACCGCTCCTGGGTCAGCAACTGCGCGTGACCGGTGGCGTCGCCCTCGAACGCTTCGGGTTCATCCCCAAGGAGCGGGGCGTGGTGGACCTGCTGCGCGCGGAGCCCGCGACCCTCGAGCAGCTCGGACGCCACTCGGGAGACATGAAGCGCGCGCGGCGCCTGGTCTACCTGCTGCGCATCACGGGCGTCGTCTCCCCAGCGGAGCAGCCCTCCGCGCCCGAGATCTCCGGCGCCCATGGCACGGGCATCGCGCCGCCGATCTCCGGGGCGCACGAGAGCCCACCCGTCGCCCGGCCGAGCACGCCGCCGGGCAACTCCCGTGCACCATCGGCCTCGAACTCGGGCGCCCCCAAGTCGCCTTCGAACTCGGGCGCCCACAGCTCGCCTTCCGGCGCCCACAGCTCGCCTTCCGGCGCCCACAGCTCGCGCTCCGGCGCCTATCGGGCGAGCCAGGTGGAGCTGCCTCCGGATCCTCCGCCGGATCTCACGGACGAATTGCGCGAGCGTTGGCGCGAGATCGCGGACTACGCGGTCGAGATCGACGGACAGAACTTCTTCGAGATGCTCGGCCTCGGCAACGACATCGGTGAAGAGGAGGTGCGCGACGCGTATTTCCGACGCGTGAAGCGCTTCCACCCCGACCGACTACCCCCGGGGCTGGCGCCCCTTTTGCCCTTCGCCGACCGCATCTTCCACTACCTGACGGAAGCGCGGGACACGCTCGGAGACGCCCGCGCGCGCATCAAATACAAGGCGACCGTGCAGCAAGGTGGCGGCACGCCCGCCGCCGATCGCCAGCTCTCGCGCGTCGTGGACGCGGCCATGGACTTCCAGAAGGTCGAAGTCCTCGTGCGACGACGGGACTGGGACGAGGCGCTCTCGATCTTGCAAGAGGCGCTCGAGGTGAGCCCGGAGGAGGCCGACTACCACGCCATGCGTGGCTGGGTGCTGCTGCAACGCTACGGCACCGGCAAGAAGAAGGACGCGGACGAGATCCTGGCTTGCGCGAACCGGGCCTTGGCGCAGGTGCCGGACCACGAGCGCGCCCTGCACACGCGGGCCACGGCGCTCAAGCAGCTCGATCGCATCGACGAGGCGCTGAAA
>JAACVI010000412.1 GCA_009992505.1 Myxococcales bacterium | reverse complement strand
CATGTCACGCAAGCTGCCCTCGCCACGGCGCCGGCCCCGTGAGCCGACCTTCAGACAATAGGGTGTGTCGTGTCAGGACGTCAGGGTCCGCACTAGGCGGTTCCCATCAGTCATGGATTTACCGGACGACCCTTCGCAGGGCCATTCGGATACCGAATGATGTTCCACTGTTTTGCAATCGACGGGACTCCTTGTTGATCGAGCCATTCATTGGTCATGGCTGTTTGGACGAGTGAGTTATGTTTCATTACTGACTACCCGTGCCCTATTTGATACCTGAAAATCTAGAAACTGAGCGCCTTCTTCTGCGAACATTCAACAACGCGGACTGGTCAGCCATGCACGCCCTCTACTCCGACAGTGCATGTACCGCATTTACGATGGGACGTGCGCTAACGGAAGGCGAAAGCTGGCGCACGATGGCATCCATTGCCGGTCATTGGTTACTGCATGGCTAGGGTCTGGATCAGCCTCGGAGCACGAGGGAGGAGTGCCTGAACGAAGGGCTTGAGCATGGGAGCCCCCGATCGGATGGTGGAGTTGCGACACATCCTCCACCGAACAAAGGCCCCCATGCTCAAGATCGTGCCTGACACCAACTCCCCCGCCAAGCCCGTCGTTTCGTACCCCCTGGCAGCCGCGTTCCGCGCTGAGGTCGACGCGCGTGTCGGGGCTGGCGACTTCGCGAGTCGAGAGGAAGCCGCGCTGGCGCTGGCGAACGAGGTGGTGCGCGCGGACCTGACCGCAGCACTCGAGCGGCAGGTGGCCGAGCACGGGACGGGGGACGTGCTCATCGACGGAGAGCTCTACCGATTTCACGTCCAGGGCTCGAAGACGTACGCGAGCTTGGTGGGCCCCCTTCCGGTGGAGCGCCCGACGTTCCGAAAGGTCGGCGCGCGGAACGGCCCGACGGTCGTGGCGCTGGACCGGGCGGCAGGGTTGATGCACGACACGACGCCGGCGTTGGCTGCGAGGATTGCGCGGGGTAAGGCCAAGGACCCGTCGCGGGACCTGTACGACGACCTCGTCGCGTCGCATCGGGTGCCGCCCAGTCGGTCGACGCTCGAGAAGAAGGGGAACGCCATCGGAGCGGCGCTGCACTGGCGGAAAACGGTGGTCGAGGCCGCGGCGCGGCGCTCGGAGACGCTCCCAGAGGGGGCACGTACGTTGGTCCTCGGACTCGACCGAACGTCATCGCCCATGGAAGAAGACCTCCCGGCGGACACACCTCCTCGCCCGCGCAAGAAGCCGCGCGTGCGCAAGGCGCCGCCCCCGGTGGAGGTGAACTATCGGATGGCTTTTGTCGGGACCATGGCCAGTGCCGACGCGGATGGCGACGTGCTGAGCACGTATAGGTACGGCGCGACCGCCGCCGACGGTCCGGGCGCGATCCTGCACGCCATGATGCAGGACATCCGCCACGCTCTGCGCCAAGAGCCCTCGCTGCGCATCGTCGTCGTGCAAGACGCGGCGAAAGAGATGTGGACGCACGTCGTCGCCGCGCTGGAAGCCGAGCCCTCCGTGTCCCACTGGGAAGAGCTCGTCGACCACTACCACGCGATGGGTCACCTCTGGGCGGCCGCCGAGGCGATGGAGGGCGACACGAAGACGATCATTACCGACTGGAAGGCGGCGCTCCGCCACGACGACGACGCGATCGACGCCATCAAGAGGACACTCGAGCGCGAGATCTCTCGCGGCTATTTTCCCAAGTACCGCATCGCGATGGAAGACGAGCTGACCTTCATCACGAACAACAGCGTCCGCATGCGCTACGCATCCCTTCGCGATGCCGGCTTCCCGATCGGCTCCGGTGTCACCGAGGGTGCCTGCAAATCCTTCTTCTCCATCCGCTGCAAGCGCTCCGGTCAGCGATGGCGCAACCCTGGGCTCCGCGCGACTCTCGCCTGCCGCACCCTGCTCCTCAACGGCCGCCTCGACCGCGCCATCGTCACGCTACGCCGACGCGACTATTCCTCCCACGTTCAAGCTGTCCCGAGCCTAGCTGCGTGATCCGTGGCGCATCCAGACCCCATGGCTATGGGCCCTATGCAGTCGAGGAGCGATCATCGGGCACAGTACTTGGAGCGGATAGGTCATCCGAACTGATGAAAACGGTACCCTGGAGCAGCGGGGGACACAACCGAGGCGGTTCCGTGAGTCGCGCTCGCGCGGCGCGCGCCC
>JAACVI010000351.1 GCA_009992505.1 Myxococcales bacterium | reverse complement strand
AAGCACGCAGCGCGTACAAGCCCGTGAGGTGCTCGGCCACCTGGCCTTCTTCATTCGTCAGCCAGCGCATCTTGAGCTTCTCTGGCACCACGATGCGCTCGGGCACGCGGTAGGTGCCGAACACACGATCCCAGATGGGCGAGGTCACGCCGTGGTTCATGCTCGGGTCGCCGAAGTGGTGATGGAAGTGGTGCCGTCGAGCCCAGCGCCCGTAGGGACCGATGCCCTCGTGCGTGTGCAGACGACGGTGAAGGATCTCGTAGTAGAGATAGAAGCCAGCGAGGCCCGCGGCGTAGGTGATCCCTGCGACCGTGCCGGAGACCAGTATCGCCGGACCCACGATCACGCTCATGAGCAGCACGGCGGCGCCGGCCTTCTTCCAGCTCGCCGCGAAGTAGTTTCCGCGGCTGTGGTGGAGCGTGTGCTCCTTCTCGAAGATGTTCCCGCGCAAGCGTCGGTCGTGACCGGCCCAGCGATGGATGCAGTACTCGAGGAAGGACCAGGTGAAGGCTCCGAGCAGGAGCGCGATGAGGATGTGCGAGATCATCGAGGCAGATTCCTAGCGGGCCGAGGCGCCGAGAGGGCGAGGCCGGTCGCCCATGGACACAAAGTGAACCATGTTCACGGTTGATGCAAGTCAATTTCTGACCTCTCGCCGAGAGACGACCCGAACCCGCTCTCGTGCGCCTTTCCTGGCCACGCGGGAATGCGCCGGGCCTCCATCCGCGTCCTGACAGGCCATGAGGGTCCGCAGCGAGTCGAGGAAGCGCAGCCCGCGCGGGGCCCGCGTGGCGCTATGCAGCCTCGCGCTCGTGATCGGTTGTGGCTCCACCGCGGCTCGCGAAGCAGCGCACGAAGCCTCTCCCGACGTGACCTCGGCGCCCGTGGCCGCGGAGCCGATGCCAGACGGCGTCGAGCTGCGTCAGCTCCGACACCAGGGCGACGACTACCGCGTCGTGTCCGTGGATCTGCGCCGCGTCGACCTCGATCTCTACGGGCTCACCTCGGGGGAGGGTGACGTGAAGACCATCCCGGCGCTGCGCAGCTGGCTGCAGACTCACGGCAGGCGCCTCTCGATGGCGACCAACAGCGGCATCTTCGGCACGGCCGGGCGTCCCGTGGGTCTGCACATCGAACGGGGCCGCGAACAACAGTCGCTGAACCTCGACTCGGGTCTCGGGAACTTCTTCCTGAAGCCCAACGCCGTCTTCTACCTCCATGGGCTCGGAGCGACGCCCACCGCGCGTGTGGTGCAGAGCGAGAGCTTCCACGCCAATCCGCGCGAGCTGCGTTTGGCGACGCAGTCCGGGCCGGCGCTCGTGCTCCACGGCAGCGTGAATGCCGCATTCACGTCCGACTCCACCAGCCTGAAAGTGCGCAGCGGCGTGGGCGTCTCCGCGTCCGACCCTCACGTCGTGCACTTCGCCATCTCCGAGGGCCCCGTGCGCTTCTACGACTTCGCCACGCTCTTCCGTGACGCCCTCGAATGCAGCGACGCGCTCTACCTCGACGGAAGCATCTCCGTGCTGTGCGCGCCCGACTGCGGCGCGTCGGAACACGCGAACGACAGCTTCGGCGGCCTGCTCGCCGTCACGGTGCCCGCGTCTCCGTCGACGCCGTGATCGTTCAAGGCGTGGCGCGGCACTCGTGGTCGTCGCTCGAGGCGCAGTGCAGGAACTCCGTGCGCGGGATGCACTCTCCGCCGCAGATCTGAGGTTCGAGGAAGACGTCGACACACAGGCTCGCGGAGGCGGGCGCGGAGCTCGCGTCGTAGGACACGCCGCGCGCGTCGAAGCAGCGTCGACCGACGGCGACCTCATCGAGGGCGCTGTCGCCCAAGGGGCGGACCACTCCCCAGCTTCCGTTCGCCTGTTGAAACCCGTCCCCGCAACGCTCTGCGCAGCCACATCCGCTCACCAAAGGCAGGCATCGATGCGCTTGCACCGCGGGCTCGTCGTCGCTGGGCGTGGCCGGCGCATTCGTCGGCGTCGCCGCGGCAGGCGCGCTGGGAGGCGGGGCCGACGTCTCCGCCGCAGGCACCTCGGACTGTCCCCGGCACGCCAGCAGGACGAAGCAGAGGAGCACGAGGACGAACGGGAGTCGGGCCATACGCCATTGTACGCCAAGAGGGCGACCCATCTCCCGTGCGTGGGGACGACGCAGCAGCGTCCTCGCTACAGTCGGCTCTTGTAGTCTTCGTAGCCGAAGCGGGTCAGCACCTCGAGCTCGCCGCGCTCGCGCCAGATGGCGATCGAGGGCAGGCGCACGCCGTTGAAGGTGGTCGTCTTGACCATCGTGTAGTGCATCATGTCCAGGAAGACGACGCGGTCCCCGACCTTCAGCGGTTCGGCGAAGACGTAGTCCGCCATGAAGTCGCCGGCCAAGCAGGTCTGCCCGCCGAGGTGGTAGCGATGACCCTCGCCGCCCTCGCTGCTCGCACCGATGACGGCCGGTCGATAGGGCATCTCGAGGCAGTCGGGCATGTGCGCGGCGAAGGAGACGTCGAGCATGGCGCTCCGCACGCCGCCGTTGTCCACGATGTCGAGGACGGTGCTGACGAGCTCGCCCGTCTTCCAGCCGACCGCGCTGCCGGGCTCGAGGATGATCTGTTCGAGGTTCGGGTGCCGCGTGCGTAGGCCCTTCACGATGCCCACCAGACGCTCGACGTCGTAGCCCTCGCGCGTGATGGCGTGGCCGCCGCCCATGTTCAGCCAGCGGACCAGATCCAGCAAAGAACCGAAGCGCGCCTCGACACGCTCGACGGTGCGCTCGAGCGTGTCCGAGCCCTTCTCGCACAGGGTGTGGAAGTGCAGGCCTTCGACGCCAGTCGGGAGTCCACCCTCGAGCTTGTCGGCGATCACCCCCAGGCGTGATCCGGGCACGCAGGGGTTGTAAAGATCCGTCTCGACCTCGGCGTACTCGGGGTTGATGCGCAGGCCGGCGCTGGCCGAGCCGAGGCGCGGCGCGAAGCGCTCGAACTCCGAGAGGGAGTTGAAGGTGACGTGGGTCGAGACCGCGGCGACGTCGTCGAAGTCCGCCGGGATGTAGGCGGGCGAGTAGGCGTGCACCTCGCCGCCGAACTCCTCGTGCCCGAGCCGCGCTTCGGCCAGGGAGCTCGCGGCGACGCCGGGCAGGTACTCACGCACGAGCGGGAAGCTGCCGCGCATGGCGAAGCCCTTGAGCGCGCAGATGACCTGGGCGCCGCTCGCGCGCTGCACGTCAGCGAGCAGCTCGAGGTTCGCGCGCAGCCGCGCCTCGTCGAGCACGAAGCAAGGACTCGGCATGGCCGCGTAGTCGATTCCCATGTCCCGCCCGACTCAGTCGTAGTCGTGGGGCAGCGTGAGGCCGACTTGCTCGACCCAGGGCAGACCCTGCTCGTTGAGCTGGGCCATGAAGGGATCGGGATCGAGCTCCTCCACGTTGTGCACGCCGGGCTTCATCCAGGCCTCGGTCAGCATCATCTTGGCGCCGATCATCGCCGGCACGCCGGTGGTGTAGCTGACGGCCTGCGAGCGCACCTCGCGGTAGCACGCGGCGTGGCTGCAGTTGTTGTAGATGTAGTAGCTCTTGGGCTGACCGTTCTCGATGCCCTGGATCTGACAGCCGATGCTGGTCTCGCCCGTGTAGTTCTCGCCCAGCTCTTCGGGCTTGGGCAGCACGGCCTTGAGGAACTGCAGCGGCACGATCTTCTGGCCCTCGTACTCGATGGGCACGATCGAGGTCATACCCACGTTCTGCAGCACGCGCAGGTGCGTGATGTACTCCTGGCCGAAGGTCATCCAGAAGCGCGCCCGCTTCAGCGTCGGGAAGTTCTGAACCAGGGACTCGAGCTCCTCGTGGTAGAGCACGTAGCTCTCGCGCACGCCGACGCTCGGATAGTCGATCGGCTTGTGCTCGCTCATGGCCGGGATCTCGACCCACTTGCCGTCGAGCCAGTAGCGGCCCGGCTGCGTGATCTCGCGGATGTTGATCTCGGGGTTGAAGTTGGTGGCGAAGGCTTTGCCGTGATCGCCGCCGTTGCAGTCGACGATGTCGAGGTAGTGCATCTCGTCGAAGTGATGCTTGGCCGCGTAGGCCGTGAACACGCCCGTCACGCCGGGGTCGAAGCCGCAGCCGAGCAGCGCCATCAAGCCCGCCTCCTCGAAGCGCTCGCGGTAGGCCCACTGCCAGCTGTACTGGAACTTGGCCTCGTCGATGGGCTCGTAGTTCGCCGTGTCGAGGTAGTTCACGCCCGTCTCGAGGCAGGCGTCCATGATCGGCAAGTCCTGGTAGGGCAGGGCGACGTTGATCACCAGCTTCGGCTTCAGGTCGCGGATCAGAGCGGCGAGTTCGGGCACGTCGTCGGCGTCGATGGCCGCCGTCGCGACGTCCACGCCATGCATCGCCTTCACTTCCTTGGCGATACGGTCGCACTTGGACTTGGTACGACTGGCCAGAGTGATGTCGCTGAAGACGTCGGAGTTCATCGCGCACTTGTGCGTGACGACGCCGCCGACGCCGCCGGCACCAATGATGAGGATCTTGCTCATGTCTTCGGACTCCGCGATCGAGGTAGCTGTCGAGGGATGGGGCTCGCCGTGATCGAGCGACGCGGAGAGTGAGTTGACGGGCTGGCCCTGTCAATCGCGTGCGCGGTCGCGTGCCCAGCCGGGACCGCTGCGCTGCATGCCACTCGCGTTCAGCCGGTGGCGCCGCACGCCGGACAGGACCGGTCCACTCGGACCGGTGGTCCACGAGTTTCGTCGCTGAGCGGAGGGTCCGAGTCCGAGTCCGAGTCCGAGTCCGAGTCCGAGTCCGAGTCCGAGTCCGAGTCCGAGTCCGAGTCCGAGTCCGAGTCCGATGCGGCCTCCGCCTCCGTTCACCCGCAGCGCGAGGCGGCTTCCGCGTGGGTCACGAAGGCGTAGCCCATCTGGCGCAGGCGCGAGATGGCGGCGCGCAGGGCGGCGTGCTTTCTCTCCAGGCTCGCGCGCAGATCCGGCTGATGCGGCGCCAGAAAGCCGAGGTCGTCGGCCTCCGCGTCCGCGAGGTCGATGCCGTGGAGCTCCAACGTCACCAGCGGTCGGCCAGACATCTGACGCGCGAGCAGGTCGGCGCCGCGCTCTCCCGCGAGCACCGCGGAGGTGCCGATGAAGGGCAGGCGCGCGCCGCGGGTCACGCCGATGGGTTGCTCGAGCAGACCGCCGCCGCGACGCCAGTAGGGTCGCCCCACGCGGTAGGGATCGGCCGGCGCGAGGAGTACGCGCGGATCGTCCACCACGCTGTGGCTGCGTCGCCCGCGCGCGGCGATGGCGCCGATGGCCGCGGTCTTGGCGCCGTAGTACGCGGGACAGGGGAAGACGCTCGAGTCGTAGCTCAGGCCTTCGGCTTCGAGGATCTCGAAGAGCGCGTCCGTGATGGTGTAGCCCGGAGCGCGGAAGCCCACGGGTCGCTCTCCGAGCGCGTCCTCGAGCGCGTCCTGCGCGTCCGACACTTGCGCGCGCATCTCCGAAGGGCTGCGGCGCGTCAGGTCGTAGAGATGATCCTGACTGTGGTTCGCGATCTCGTGGCCGCCCGCGACCAGGTCCCGCAGCCGCGCGCCGTTGCCCTCGGTGGCGAGATCGCGGCCGATGGCGAAGAAGGTCGCGTGCACGCCCTGATCGTCGAAGAGGTCGACCAGACGCGGCAGCGCCTTGTCGTAGATGGCCTCACGCCGCGCGCCCTCGGGCTCGGGCAGGCCGTGGATCGCCGTGTAGCAGGGGATCTCGTCGATATCGACGGAGACGCAGGCGAGCCGCGCAGTCGCCAACTCAGCCTCGAATGCGAATGGCGATGAAGAGCTTGGCGAGGTTCTTCATCACGTTGGGGACGCGGCGCATCAGGCCGATGGAGGGCGGACGCTTCTCCAGCACGCGCACCGGGATCTCCTTGGTGCGGATACCGCCACGCTCGGCGCGGATCACGAACTCGGACGCGAAGAGATCCTTGTCGACCAAGCACTGACGCGCGATGTCGAGCAGCTTGGCGCGTCGGAAGGCCTTGAGCCCGTGTGTGTCCGTGCCTTTGAAGCCCAGGCTGACGCGCAACATGGTGTTGATCACCTGCGTACCCGCGCGGCGCATCATCGGGCGCTCGTCGCTGGCGCCGACCATGGACTTGGAGCCGATCACGAGATCCGCCTCGCCCCGCTCCAGCAGCTCGAGGGCGTGCTTGTGGAAGTCCGTGTCGCAGAGATCGATCTCGTCGCAGATCACGAACTCGCCGCGCGCGATCAGCATGCCCTCCTTCAGCGCCTTGCCGTAGTTGGGCTCGCCGGCGCTGGTGAAGCGCACCTGCGGGAAGCGCTCCGAGAGCTCCTTCGCGATCTGCACCGTCGCGTCCTTGGAGCCGTTCTCCGCGAGGATGAGCTCGAAGGGCCAGTCCAATCCGTCGAAGCGGTCGAGCAAGTCGACCACGGCGGAGTGGAGGATGGCTTCCTCGTTGTAGATGGGGATGATGATCGAGACGCGGGGCTCGACGGCTTCAGGCGCAGGCGAACTCATGATTCCCTTGGGCTAGGCAGTGGGCCACTCTCGTACACGGATCCTGGGGGGTCAAGGCCCGCGTCATTCGCGCACGGAAGCCAGGAGGGCGTGGGCGCCGTGGAGAGCGAGGCGCGGCTCGACAAGGCTCGCTGGCCAGACGGCCGAACGCCCCGCGGGCACGCGCAATTCGCCGGCTTCGTGGGAGATCGAGACCTCGCCCTGGGCGACGAAGAGGCCCGTGAGCACGCCCCGATGGGCGCCCGCGAGTTCCAACTCACCCGTACCCGAGACCCGGCTCGCATCGAGGGCGGTGGAGCCACGAGCGCGCGCAGGCGGCATCAGCGCGTCGAGGCGCGGCGCTCCAAGCGTCGCCACCGCCCCCGCGCGGTGGCGCGTATGCATCAGCCCGGCCTGGCCGCGATCGGCGGCCCAATCCGTGACGGCGAGGGCCTCCTCCACCTGCAGCGCGCGAGGCTCGCCCGCCGGATCGAGCTTGCCTCGAGCGTCGTAGCGACGTCCGTGATCCCAGAAGCGCAGCGTCACGCCGCGCCGACCCGGCCGCACACGCTGGGGTTCGATCAAGGTGATGCCCGCGCCCACGGCGTGCACCAGGCCCGCGTCGATCACGAAGAAGTCGCCCGGCTCGACCTCGACACGTCCGAGCAGGGCCGCCACGTCCTCGCCGCTCCGCAGCGCGCGTCGCAGCCGCGCCTCGTCCACGCCGGGCGCGAGCCCGAGCAAGAGATGCGCGCCGGGACGCGCCGCGAGGATGTACCAGCACTCGGGCTTGCCCGACTGCCCGGGCTCCAGGCCCGACCAGTCGTCGCGCGGATGGATCTGCACCGAGAGGGGCGAGTCCGCGTCCAGCACCTTGAGCAAGAGAGACGCGCCGCCTCGGGCCGCGCCCGCGTCACCGAGCCAGCCCACGGCGTCGCGCGCGATCACGTCCGCCAGCGCCTCGCCGCCTTCGACGCGACTCGGGAAATCCGGCTCGACCGAGATCTCCCAGGATTCGCCGATCACCGGCGCTTCGCCGCCGCCCTGGAGGAGCCAGGGCTTGTAGTCCAACGCGAGCTGCGTTCCGCCCCAGGGCGTGCGCTCACGGGGCGTGAAGTTGCCGTCTTCGAGGAGCAGGGGGCGCGGCGCGGACATGGCGGAAAATTTCCTAGGCGAGGGTGGGAGGTGTAGGTTTATGTGAGACAAAGGAGTTCGGCATGAGCTACCCTGATCACGATCGACGCATTCACAAGGTCTTCGTCACGAGGAACACGGAATACCACGTCCGGCGACGCACCTGCGTCGGCGTTCGCGATCTGCGCAGTGGACGCTGGCTCGCGGGGCATCTGGCCCTGGCCAGCGACATGAGCGGAGGGCTCCGATTCAATCGTGAGGGAGGCATCTCCCCCAACGAGGGTGTGCCCGCCGTCGGCGAGTCGATCTTCTTCCTCGCGTCGGGTCGTGACCTCGTCACCAGCCCCGTCGTGCGCGTCGAACGACCGGGTCGCGACATCGTTCAGACCTACGCCGGTTGATCTTGTCCAATCGGCGCGCATACATGCGGGAGCCCGAACGGGCCCCGCCCTCCCACGCGCCATCTCGCCGTGGATCCACCGAGGGCGGTCTTGTCAGGAGACCCCGTGACCGACCATCGCCTCTTCGCCCTGCTCGTCCTTGCGCTGCTCGCACCCCTCGCGGGCTGTAGCCAAACCCCGCCCGCGCCCGCGGCGCCGCCTCTGGCCGAAGCTCCCCCGGTGGCCGACCCGCTCGCTGCTCGTGGCGCGCAAGCTGCCGCGCCCAGCATGCCCGGAGTCCACGCGGGCATGCCCGGCGCCGAACCCACCGCCGAGGTGATGCAGGGCACGGTCGAGGAGACCATGAACGCCTCGACCTACACCTACATGCGCGTCAACACCGGCAACGCCTCCGTCTGGGTCGCCGCCATGGCCATGCCGGTCTCGGTCGGCGATCGCGTGGAGTTCCAGGGCGCCACGATGGCGAACTTCCACAGCGCCTCGCTGGATCGCACCTTCGACGCCATCATCTTCGCGAACATGGCGCGCGTGCAGGGCGCCCCCGGCGCCGCGGCACCGACCGCTCCCGCGCCCACCGCCGCGCCGACCGCTCCTGCGCCCACCGGCGCCGTGCAGGCGCCGCCCCTCCAGCCCGGGCAGACGGAGCTGCCTCCTGGCCATCCGCCCATCGGCGCCAACTGATCGCACCCCGGCCTGAAGCCACCGCCAACGCAGCGCGCCCTGGGTCCTCTCAGGGCGCGTTCGTTTTGGGGCGGACCCGCGCGCGCACCTCCTCGGTCGTCAGCTGTCGATCGCCTTCGCGCACACGCGTGAGCACCAGCGCGCCGTCGCCGCAGACCACCGCGACCTCGCCTGCGTGATCGTAGGCTTCGGCGGGCACGAGCGCGCGTGGCGGGGGAAGCGTCGCCGCCTCGGCTCGGACCACCTCGACCCAATGGGAACCCAAGCGGGCGCTCGCACCGGGCCACGGCGCGGCGGCCCGCACGAGCTGAAGCAGCTCTCGCGTCGAGCTGTGCCAGTCCAGGCGCAGATCCTCCTCCGTCGGTCGGCGCGCCCAACGCCCGGTGGCTTCGGTCTGCGGCTGTCCAGCGAGCGGCTGCCCCTCGGAGAGCGTCTCCGCGGCCCAGACCAACAGCTCGAGCGCCGGCTTGTCCAGCCTGCGGGCGAGCTTCCAGGCGTCGTCCATGGCGTCCACGGGCAGCGTCCGCTGCGCGATGACGGCGCCTGTGTCGTACTCCGGCTCCAGCCGATGCAGCGTCACGCCGCTCGTCGCGTCCCCGTCGCGCAGGGTCCAGAAGTACGGGTCCGGACCTCGATGACGAGGTAAGAGCGACGGATGGGTCCCGTAGGCGCCGAGCCGGGGCCGCTCGAGCAGCCAGGTCGGCACCCGTCGCGGCCAGAAGAACGAGAGCAGGAGGTCGGGCTGGGCCGCCTCGATCCGCCGTCGCACGCCCTCCTCCTCGAGGTCGGGCGCCTCGAGTAGCGCCTCGCTCATGCGCTGACGCAGGCGTCGGCGACCGGGCGCGTCACCCGGCCCGAGCAAGACGAGGGCGGGGCGATGATCGTGCGCCAGCAGGTGAAGCGCACCCAGCGGAAGTCCGAGGTAGAGGATCTGCACGGACGTGGTATACGACGTCTCCGTGACTCTCGGGGCATCCAGGACAATTCGTGTCGTCGCCGCTGTCGTCGAGCGAGACGGGCGCTACCTCATCACCAAACGGCGTCCCAACGCCGTCTTGCCCAACCTCTGGGAATTTCCCGGCGGAAAGGTCGAGGCGGACGAGTCCGACGAAGACGCTCTGGCCCGCGAGATGGCCGAGCGCCTCGGCGCCAGGGTGGGCGTGGGCCAGCTCATCAGCTACGTCAGCCACCCCTACGCCTGCTACACGGTCGACCTCTACCTGTACGAGTGCACGCTCGAGAACGAGAACATCGAGCCCAAAGCGGTGCAGGAGTATCGCTGGGTGGCCTCCCTCGAGTTCGACGAATACCCCTTCACGCCCGCCGACGAAGCCTCCATGAGCAAGCTGCTCGGCGTGACCAACTGAAAAGATGCCAGCCTCCGAGGAGGATGGCGACGGGGGGACGGGGGCGGTCGACGCGCCCCGTCGATGCACGACGTGCGGCACCCAGATGGGGCGCGACGCCATGCGCTGCCCGGGTTGCGGCAAGGTCTTCGGCGAGATCAACCGCTGCCACAGCTGCAACGCCGTCGCGGCTGTGACGCCCTCGGGGGCGGGCTATGCCTGCCTGGCGTGCGGTGCTCCACGCAAGCTGCTGCCAGGGATGACCGTGATCGCGAACGGACCCGTCGGGATGCCCAAGGCCGAGCGACCGAGCGTTGCTCCGTTGGCGCAAGGCTTCGCCAGTGTGGCGTCCGAGACCCCTCCCGTGCGGTCCGTCGGCACCGGGATCGCGCGCCCCTCTCGCCTGCGCGCGCTCTCGCTGCGCGCCATGGGTGTGATCTTGCTGGCTGCCGGTGTGGGAGGCGCCGCGCTCTCGGTCGCG
>JAACVI010000411.1 GCA_009992505.1 Myxococcales bacterium | reverse complement strand
CGGGCGCCGCCTCGTCCCGCAGGGCACCGATGCGCGCCACGGCATGCAGGTCCGCGTCCGTGGGCGTCCGCAGCACGCGACCTCCGACGGATCGATCGAGCAGCGCCATGGACCCGTGGGCGCCCACCACGAGCGCCTGCTCACGCCCCGTGTAGGCCACGCCGAAGAGCTCGGTGTCGAGACCACTCGCCCAGCGCAGGAGCGCGCCCGACTCGAAGCGCCCGACGAGGCCGTGCGCGCCCACCATCGCGACTCGATCCACTCCACCGACCGCGACATCGTTCCATGACGGCATCGCGCGTGGACGGGGATTCACCCAGCGCCAACCGAGCCCTGGTGCTGCGGGCGCACCCAGAGGTCGCTCCACGGGGGGAGCCGGCGTGGGCAACCGCACCACCACGGGCTGAGGCGCGTGCGGCGTGACGCCACGCCCCAGGACGGCGGCGGTCACGGCCGCCGCGACCAAGAGCAGGAGCCCGCCGAGGAGCAGCGGACGACGCCCTCGGGAGGGGCGAACCCCTGCCGCGTGGTCCACTTCGTCGGACCCGTCTGGTTCGTCGCGACCGGCCGTGCGCTCGGCCCCCAGCGCCGTGGGCGCGCTCTCGAGCGGCGAGGGGCGACGAGAGAGCACGCCCGGCTTGAGGCCCTTGGCGGAGACGCCCTCCACGCGTCGCGGCGTCTCTTCGTGATCGAAGTAGGGCGCGAGCGCGGCCCGCACCTCGGCAGCGCTACCGGGCCGCCCATCGCGCTCCTTGTCGAGCATGCGATGGACCAGGGCGGAGAGCTCCTGAGGCGCGTCCGCGCGATAGCGGGTCAAGGGTGGCGCCGGCTCCGTGCAGATCTTGAGCACCAGCATGGGGTAGGAGTCGTCCTCGAAGGGGTGCTCGCCCGTGAGCGAGAAGAAGAGGATCACCCCGAGGGCGTAGAGGTCCGCGCGCGCGTCGAGATCACGATTGCCCTGCGCCTGCTCGGGCGACATGTAGAAGGGCGTGCCCACGGCGGTCCCGGTGCGCGTCATCAGCGAGGCCGTGTCGACCTTCTCGAGGAATTTTGAGACGCCGAAGTCGAGCAACTTCACGCAGTCGTGATTGGCCGCGTCCTGCGTGTCCGTGACCAGGAAGACGTTGTCGGGTTTGAGGTCGCGATGGACGATGCCCGCGGCGTGCGCGACCTCGAGCGCCTCGGCCACGCCCGCGGCGATGCGCGTGGCGCGCCCCACGGAGAGCGGCGACTCGGCCGCCAGGAGCGACGAGAGGTCCTGGCCCTGGAGCAGCTCCATCACCAGGTAGGGCGTGCCGTCCGCGGCCTCGCCCGAGTCCAGCGCGCGCACGATGTGCGGGCTGCCGAGCGCCGCGGCGGCCATGGCCTCGCGACGGAAGCGCGTGATGACCTCGGCGTCCCCGACCAGATGCGGGTGCAGGAGCTTCAGCGCGACCCGTCCGCCCTCGACCTCGTCTTCAGCCTCGAAGACGACGCCGAAGCCGCCACGTCCGAGCAGCCGCAGCACACGGTAGCGCTCCGCCAGGAGCTCCCCCAGGTGCCCCTTGGCCTCTTCCTCGCCGCGGGACTTCATGCAGGCAAAATACGCGCGCGAGGCTCTCGCGGTCAACGCCGCTGGCGCTACGGCAGCGAGCGACTCGCTACCAGGCGACGGCCAAGCCCAGGCTGCCACCCCAGGCGCGGTCCGCGAGGACGGCGTCCGAAGGCACCCCGAAGAAGAGGTGCCGCTCCGCCCGCGCCTCGAGGCTCGCGCCCTGAGACAACTTCAGACCGATACCGAGGGCGCCGTCCAGGGACCAGGCGGAGACCCGACCCTGCGCGCCGTTCAGCTGCGTACGACCGCCGTAGATCTCGAGCAGCGGAGCGACGGGGCTGCGCCGGAATTCGGGCCGCAGGGCGAGACCGGCGGAGGCGCCGAAGGCCGGATGCAAGAGCGGCACATCCTCGGCGGTGGCGGACACTCGGCCGCTGGCCTCGATCGGCCCGATCAGGGGAACACCGACGGCGAGAGCCACGCGAGGCCTCAGGTGGGAGGTCCCCGCCTGCGTCAGTGCGAGCGCCCCAAAGCGCACGTCCACGTGGGCGGATTGGGCCTGCACGCTCGACGCCAGTGTGAGCGAGGAGAGCGAGCAGGCAGCGATGAGAAGCAAGGCGCGCATGGGTCGAAGAAAAGCATCCCGC
>JAACVI010000410.1 GCA_009992505.1 Myxococcales bacterium | reverse complement strand
CGCCAGCTGCTGCTGACGCTGCGCTTCACGGGGCTGCTGGATGGCAACCCTCGCTTGCCCTTGGGGATCGTCGGCCGTCATCTGAGGCGACGAAGGCATCTCTGGAACGTGCCGCGCATCCCGCTGCCGATTCGAGCCTGGCATCCCGGCAGCGTGGAGGACGACATCCTCGACGAGTACCTCGGGCGCGCCTTCGACTGGACCAACATCCAGATCGCCCTCGACATCCTGCGCATCGGTGCCGATCGCGCCCTCATGAGTCGCGACGGCCGCAACGACTATGGCTCCGCCTTCGAGCACCTCGACAAGCCGCTCTTGGTGATCGCGGGCAGTGAGGACACGCTCGCGCCGCCCAAGTCCGTGAAGCCCGCCTACGATCTCAGCGAGTCGACCGACAAGACCTACCGTGTCTTCCCCCTCGGCCACATCGATCTCATCATCGGTCGCGAGGCGCCCTTCACCGTCTGGCCCCTCGTGCGCGATTGGTTGGGCCGTCGATGAGCGATCCCGCGCCGCTGGCCACGACCGACGACGACGTGGAGCTGGCACGCGCGGCGCTGGCGCGAGCCCCGCTGCCCAAGTGGGCCAAGCGCATGGTGAGCCTGCTCGACGACGGATTTCGCATCCCCGGCACGCGCATCGGCATCGGGCTCGACCCGATCCTCGGCGCGTTCCTGCCCGTGGCGGGTGACGCCATCACCGGCGTCGGCTCCGCCAGCCTGCTCCTGTTGGCGCTCAAGGAACGCCTGCCGGCGGTCGTGCTCCTGCGCATGGTCATGAACGTCGGCATCGACACCGTCGTCGGCTCCGTGCCCTTCATCGGCGACCTCTTCGACGCCTTCTGGCGCAGCAACCGCAAGAACCTCGACCTGATCGAAGAGCATCGTGGCGAGGATCGAGACCCCAGCGCCACCGACTACGCTCTCGTCGGTGTTGGCTTGCTCCTGGTCGTGCTGTCCATCGTGCTGCCCATCCTCGGCATGCTCCTGCTCGGCGCGTCCTTCGTCGGGTTGATACAGCGCCTCTTCGGCGGCTGACTCTCCGCGAGCTGCGTCTGCGTCAGCGGTTGCGCTCGGCACGGAGGCGGGCGACTTCGCTCTCCACGTGGCCGCGGTCCGGGGCGTTGGGGCGCACGCGCAGGTACTCGCGATAGTAGTCCATGGCGTCTCGGGTCGAGCCGAGGCGCTCGGCGGTGACGGCCATGTTGTAGAAGATCTCGGGCAGCGGGGCGAAGCGCTGCGCGGCCGTGAACGCTTCCATCGCCGCTTGGTAGTGCCCGCCGCGGAACATGGTGACGCCGCGCATGAAGAAGGTGCGCGCCTCGTTCGTCAGCTCGTCTCCGCTCGGCGGTGCCGTGAAGACTTGATCGCGCTGTCGTTGCTCGGCTTCTTGCAACGCGGTGATGCGACTCTCCACATCCGCTCGCTCTTGATCCGTCGGATGGCCGTGCCGCAGGTACATGCGGAAGAAGCGAATGGCCGGCTGGTACTCGCTCATGCGCTCGTAGACGCGCGCGGCGTTGAAGGCGAGGGCCGGTGAATGGAAGAGCTCCCACGCGGCGCGCATCTTCTCGGCGGCCTGGGCGAAGTCACCCGCGTCGTACGCCTGCTGGCCTTCCACGAAGAGCGCGCGAGCGCGCTGGACGTGGGGAGGCTGGGCCAGAGCCGGGCTGGTCAGGAGGGAGGCGGCGAGCGCCAAGACGGCGAGGAATCGCGACATGCCCATGAGACTGCCACGCCCGTGGCCGGATTCACATGCGCGCGATCGAGCCGGGCCTTCGTGGCTCTAGGGTCTCGCGGCGGGCCTCCGCCTTCAGCCGTCGTCCTTGGCCCCGCGCGCCTGCTCGAGCTCACGCTCCATGCGCTTCAGGCTGCGCTTCAGCTCACGCAGCTCCTTCTTCGTCGCCAGGTTCATCGAGTGGGCGAGCTGTTCGACGCGCGTGTCGATCTCGGCCTGCATGCGACCGCGAGCCTGAAAGGCCTGCATCGCCAGCTTCATGACGCGAGGATCCTGCGCCAGCTCCATCACACGCGGGTTCTGGAGCAGCTCCAGCGACTTCTGCTTCAACAGCGACTTCAGGTCCACGTCTCACCTCCTCGGCGCGCGCATCCTGGCAGACGCGCCCGGTGTCGTCGAGCGCCTGCCCGCGTGGTGCCCGACCTCACGAAATCTCACCAGGGCAGACTTGACCCACCCCCTCGTCTGTGGATAGATGCGGTCGCTGAATCGCTATTCAGAGATCGCCAACCGGAGAATTCCACCATGCCCGACCCCAAGACCTCCTTCGAGACCGAAATCCCCGCGAAGATCGCCGCCGACCCCGAGAAGTCGAAGGCCATCGGTGCCATCTTCCTGTTCAAGATCTCCGGCGAAGCTGGCGGCGTGTGGACGGTCGACCTCAAGGAGAACCCCGGCGTCTCCGAGGGTGACCAGGGCAACGCCGAGTGCACGCTCGAGCTGACCGACGAGGATTGGGTCCAGATCAGCGAGAACCCCGGCGCCGCCATGCAGCTCTACTTCGCGGGCAAGCTCAAGGTCGCGGGCAACGCCATGCTCGCCACCAAGCTGCAGCAGATCCTCGGCTGACTTCCATGCCGGTGGAGCTCGGCCCGGGTCGCGCCCTCGAGGGCGTTCGCGTCCTCGACCTGTCGCGGCTCTTGCCGGGTCCGTTCACCACCCGGCTGCTCGCCGATCTCGGCGCGCGCGTGGACAAGCTCGAGGATCCTCGGGGCGGGGACTACCTGCGCCTGATGCCGCCCCTGGCCGACGATGGTCAGGCGGCGGCTTTTCATTGGCTGAACGCGGGCAAGCGCAGCTTCGTGCTGGACCTGAAGAAGCCCGCCGCGCGCGACGCTTTGCTGCGCATGCTGCCGCGCTACGACGTGCTCGTGGAGAGCTTCCGTCCGGGCGTGCTCGCGCGCCTGGGCTTGGACGCAGGTGCGCTCGCGCAGGCGAATCCGGGGCTGATTCACTGTGCGGTGACCGGCTACGGACAGGACGGGCCGCGCGCGCAACGAGCCGGCCACGATCTGAACTACCTCGCGCTGGCAGGCGTCCTCGGCGTGACGGGTCCCGCGAACGCTCCGCCCCAGGTCTTCGGCGGCCAGGTGGCGGACATGGCCGGCGCCCTGAGCGCGACCGTGGCGATCCTCGGCGCGCTGCTGTCACGAGCCAAGGATGGGCGCGGCCGTTTCCTCGACATCACGCTGTGTGAGAGCGCCACGCCCTTCGCGCTCTTCGCCTTGGCGTC
>JAACVI010000409.1 GCA_009992505.1 Myxococcales bacterium | reverse complement strand
TCAGCCCCTTGCCGCCCTTGGCGGGCTCGGGCATCACCACCGCGTCCATCTGGACGGTCGAATCCGCGTCGAAGACGTAGGCCTCGCCGGCGGGCACGAAGCGGAAGCGCACCTGCCCCAGCTCGACGACATCGCCGGCGTTCAAGGTGGCCTCGGCCGTGTCCTTGCCGTTGATGCGCATGCCGTTGGCGCTCTCGAGGTCTCGAATGGAGAAGCCCTCGCCTTCGCGGCTGATCGTGGCGTGCTCGCGGGAGATCGAGCGGTGGTTGACCCACACGTCCAGATCCTCCGCGCGGCCCACGGTGAGCGCATCCTTCGAGAGGGCGAACTCGGCGCCCGGCGCGGGCGGGGTCAGCATCACGAGCCGGGCCGGAGGCGGTGTAGGCGTGCTGGCGGCGGCCACGGAGCCCGCTGCGGCGGAGGCCTCCCCCGACTGCAGGGCGAGCATGTAGTCGCCGATGCCGACCTGGTCGCCGGCCTGGATCGGCTGCGCGCCCGTGATCCGCCGGCCGTTGACCTTGACTCCATTGTAGGAGCCGAGGTCTTCGATGACGAAGCCGCCGTTCTGCTTCTGCAGGCGGGCATGACGACGCGACACGTTTCGCTCGGTCAAGCGGATGATGTTGCCGTCCTTGCGCCCGACCGTGATCTCGTCGCGCACCAGCGGAACGACGGTCGTCTTCCCGTCGTCATCTGAAATGACGAGTTTAAGCATAGGTGTTCCGGTGGTTTCCGTGCATGCGAAATCGCGTCTGGGGCGATGGTACCGGGCCGCCGCTCCCTGTCAATCGACACCCGAAGTGACGCGTGTCTTGGGCGGGGCCTCAGCGTCTTGGCTCAGGCGCTCCGAGCGTGCCACTCTGGCCTCGATGTCTGGGCTGGTCGAGCGCGCATGCTTCCGGTCCGCCGCGGGTCGCCCGTGCGCGGGGATCGCGCTCGCGCTGCTCGTCGCTTGCGGCGGGGGTCACGCACCACCGGCGCCGGGATCGGATGCGGAGGTGTCGCGTGACGCGAGCGTCGACGCCCCGACCGCGGTCGACGCCACCTGGCCTCGACCGACGGATCCGGTGCTTCCCCCCGCGGACCTCGAGCTCATCCTGCCCTACATGGGCGCGGAACAACGGGTGAACGTGGACGTCGAGGCGCGCCCCGGGAAGCTGGACGTCCAGCTCTCCGTCGACACCACGGGCAGCTTCGGAGGAGAGATCGACGCCCTGCAAGCGGACCTGGTCGAGTCCATCTTGCCGGCGATCCGGGCGCGGGTCGCCGACGTGACGTTTGGCGTCTCGCGCTTCGAGGACTTCCCCGCGGCGCCCTTCGGCGCGGAGTCCGACACCCCCTTCGCGCTGCTCAGCGCGCTGACCTCGAGCTCCACGCGGGTCGCCTCGGCCGTCGCCGCGCTCGACTCTCCCCTGGGATCCGGAGGCGATCTCCAGGAAGCCGGGTACGAGGCCCTGTACCAGATCGCTTCGGGCGACGGGTACCGCTCCGGCGGCGTGACCTGGGTCGCAGCCTTCGACGGACACGCGGCGCCCGGCGGGGGCGAGCTGGGCGGCGTCGGCTTCCGCGAAGACGCGATGCGCGTCGTGGTGCACGTCACGGACGCGCCCTCGCACGCGGCCAGCGACTACGCGAGCGCCTTCCCGGACACCCATGGGCGGGTGGACGCCATCGCGGCCATGCGCGCGCTCGACATCAAGCTCGTGGGCATCGCCACCGATCCCGGGGCGCGGCCTCAGCTCGAAGGGCTCGCCGTGGCGACGGGCGCCACCCTCGATCCGGTGGCGGGCGTGTGCCACACGGGCGTCGCGGGCGGCGCGCGCAGCCCGACCTCGGGCACCTGTCCGCTGGTCTTCGACGCGCGCGAGGATGGCAGCGGCGTGTCCGAGGCGGTGGTCGACGGAATCGTCGGGCTGGTGGACGCCATCCGCTACGAGCAGGTCTACGGACGCGCGGTCGACGATCGCTTCGGGTTCGTGCGAGCCATCGTCGCGGCCGAGGCCACGCCGGGGGCGAGCGGTGTCGCGCCCGGACTCGCGGACCTGCGTCCCGCCGGCGACGGACTCGACGACACCTTCACCGGCGTTCACGTGGGCACCCACCTGCGCTTCGAGCTCCGCTTCCAGAACGACGCGCTGCGGGCCGAGGACTACGACCAGGTGTTCGAGGTCACGCTCGAGATCATGGGCGACTCGGACGT
>JAACVI010000350.1 GCA_009992505.1 Myxococcales bacterium | reverse complement strand
GACCAAGCAGCCCGCGGCCACGAAGAAGGGCAACGGTCGCGCCTCGGCGTCCGGCGCCTCGTTCGTGGAGGGCGACGCGCCCGCGGAAGGCGTCGTGCTGATCACGGGCATCTGCGGCCGTCTCGGCAAGCTGCTCGCTCGCACCTTGCATCGCGAGACTCAGGTCGAGGGCGTGGACCGTCGGCCCTTCCCCGACTGCCCGAAGGACATCGTCCATCACCCCTTCGACCTGCGACGCAAGAAGGTCAGGGACGTGTTCCGCGGCGGCCGCATCCGCGCCGTCGTGCACCTCGGCGCGCTGCACGATCCACGCAAGAGCTTGAAGGAGCGCCACAACTGGAACGTGGTCGCCTTCCAGAAGCTGCTCGACTACGTGGAGCAGTACGAGGTGCCGAAGCTGGTCGTGCTCTCGAGCGCGAACGTCTACGGGCCGCAGCCGGACAACCCCCAGTTCCTCACGGAGGAGTCGCCGCTGCTCGGCTCTCAAGCCTTCGGTGGCATCCGCGATCTGGTCGAGATGGAGATGCTCGCCCAGAGCTTCTTCTGGCGCCATCCGTCGACGGAGACGGTCGTGCTGCGGCCGGTGCACATCCTCGGGCGGGTGCACAACGCGGCCAGCAACTACCTGCGGCTCGAGCGGCCGATGACGATCTTCGGCTTCGATCCCATGGTGCAGGTGATCCACGAGCGCGACGTGGTGGACGCCATTCGCCTCGCGCTCGCTCCCGGCGTGAGCGGCATCTTCAACATCAAAGGGCGCGGCGAGCTTCCGCTCTCGCGCATCCTGCGCAAGCTCGGCCGCCGTCCACGGCCGGTGCCGGGGCCCCTCGCCACGGCGGCGCTGGACCGCCTCTGGCGCTATCGGCTCACGTCCTTCCCGACGCCCGAGCTCGACCACATTCGCTACATCTGCATGGTCGACGACTCGCGCGCCCGCGAGGTGCTCGGCTTCCGACCGTCGCGCAGCCTCGAAGAGACGATCCACGCGCCCATGGCCTTGCGCTGAAGAGAGTCCTTGGCTGACGAGCGCTGTCCGCTCGGCCCACGAGCTCAGCGCAGGACGCGCCCGTAGATGTCGCCGTTGGCGCCGCTGCGGTGATCGACCCAGACCGCACGCACGGCGCCACCACTGACGGCGACGTCCGGCTCCACGCTGTCGCTCGAACCCGGGATCCCGGTCGAGTCGAGACGCACGTCGTTCGGCTGCCAGTTGGCGCCGCCGTCCAGGGAGTAGTTCGCGTAGATGTCGAGCATCCCGCTGCGGTCATCGCTGAACACGGCACCGATCAGTGCGCCTTCGGCCGCGAGGCGTAGCTCGTAGCTGCCGCTCGCGCCCTCGGCCGTGCCAGTGTCGAGGCGCGCCGCCGCGCCGAAGCTCAGGCCCGCGTCCACGCTTCGACGCGCGAAGACGTCGGGGAAGCCGAAGCGGTAGTCCACGAAGCCCACCACCACGGCGCCAGGCGAGGGCGCCAGCACGGTGGGTTCGACCGTGTCGTGGGCCAGGCTGTCGTCGTCCACGTCCACGGCGCTCGCGAGGAAGGTCGCGCCCGCGTCGGTGCTGCGGTTGAAGTAGACGTCGAAGGAAGCGCCAGAGCGATCGTCGACCCAAGCGACGTAGACGTTGTCCGCCTCCGCGGCCACGCTGGGCGCGAAGCCGCTCGATGCACCCGCTGCGTCGCCGACGTCCACGCGCCGGTCCGTGGCGCCGAAGGTGGCGCCGTTGTTGACCGAGCGCGACAGGTAGATGTCGAGTCCGCCGTTGCGGTTGTCGCGCCAGACGACGTAGACGCGCGATCCGCTCGCGGCCACGACCGGAGTCGCCGCCACGTAGCCCGGCACCGTCACGTCGTTGCCGTGATCGATGCGCACGGGCGCGCTGAAGGTGGCGCCCGAATCGCTGGAGCGCGTCAGGTAGATGTGGCGATTGCGCACCGAGGTGAAGACCTCGTACACGACGTAGACGTAGCTGCCGCTGGTGGCGAGCTCGATGTTGAAGGAGTCGATGTTCTGACCGGGGTTCAGGCGCGTGTTGGCGCCGAAGGAGGCACCCGTGTTCGTCGAGCGCGTGCTGTAGACCTCGCGGTAGTTGGTGCCGCCGCGGAAGTCGGCCCACACGCCGGTCAGGATCGAGGTGCTGCTCACGGCCAGGCGAGGCCCGATGGCGGGGCCGTTGGTGACGTCGAGCTGCAGAGGTGCCGCGAAGGCGTCCGTGGCGTCGTCGTAGCGGGCGTAGAAGATGTGCGCCCCGCCCGATCCCCGTTGGTCCATCCAGGCGGCGTAGGCGCGCGTGCTGCCGTTGCCCGCGATCACGGGCTGCACGGAGTTCTCGGCGCCCGCCGCGTCACCCGTGTCCACGCGAAGATCCGTCGCCGTACGAAGGCTCAGGCAGCCCTCGTCGGTCGCGCCGTCGCAGTCGTTGTTCATGCCGTCGCAGAGGGTCTCGGTCGTCTGATAGGTCGCCGGCAGGCTACACCGAAAACCCGACGCGCCCGTGCAGACGGGCGTGCGTCCCGCGCACACGCCGCGCGTGTCGGCGCAGCTCGCGGGCGTGCCGACAGGCGGCGTCGGTGAGTCGTCGACGGTGCCATCGCAGTCGTCGTCGATGCCGTTGCAGGTCTCCATGGTCGGCCCGCGGTAGGCGCCTCCGCACACCAGAGCGCCACCCGTGCACACCACGCTGCCGAAGACGCAGGCGCCGACGTTGGTCGCGCCGCAGCGCACGCCCACGCCGGGGATGGGTGCCGCCACGGTGGACTCGTCGACCATGCCATCGCAGTCGTCGTCGATTCCGTTGCAGGTCTCGGGCGTGGCGCCGCGCGCGCCCGCGCACACCAGGCTCCCGAGTTGGCAGGTGAAGGTTCCGCGCCGACATGCGCCGGTGGCGCTGCCGCAGGCGGTGCCCAGGCTGGGATCGTCCTCGTCGATGGCGCCGTCGCAGTCGTCGTCGACGCCGTTGCACACTTCGCTTCCGGTCGGTGTGCAGGCGTACTCGCAGCCGTCGGAGGCGAGACCATCCACGTCGTAGAAGCCGGCGGCACACGTGCCCGGCCTGCACTCGCCCGCGACGCAGCTCGCCGCCGCGTGCGCGAAGCTGCAGCGCCGGCCACAGGCGCCACAGTTCGAGGCGTCGGTCGAGAGGTTGAAGTCCTCGTCGATGGCGCCGTCGCAGTCGTCGTCGATGCCGTTGCAGGTCTCGGCGCCCGCGGCCGTGCAGGCGTACTCGCAGCCGTTGGTCGCGTCGCCATCCACGTTCAGGAAGCCCGGGCGGCACGCGCCCATGCCACAGACGCCCGCGCCGCAGATCGGCGCCGCGTTCGCGTAGGCGCACACCGTGGAGCAGGCTCCGCAGTGAGCGGGATCCGCGGCCAGACCGAAGTCCTCGTCGATGGCGCCGTCGCAGTCGTTGTCGACCTCGTCGCAGATCTCCGTGCCCGACTCGAGGCAGGCGTACTCGCAGCCGTTCGTCGGGTTACCGTCGAGGTCGTGAAAGCCGATCTCGCATTCGCTGATCGCGCACGAGCCCGAGTCGCAGGTGGGGAAGGCGCCCGGCAGCACGCAGGCCGTGTCGCAGCTTCCGCAGTGGCCCGGATCGCGCATCAGATCGAAGCCGTCGTCGATCACGCCGTTGCAGTCGTCGTCGAGGCCGTTGCAGAGCTCGCTGCCGCTGGGCACGCAGCCGTCGACGTGACCATCCGGCGTGTGGGCGTCGGCGCTCGCGTCCGCCGCCGCGTCCCGCCCCACGTTCACGCCGGCGTCGGCGCAGCCCTCGAAGCAGAAGGGATCGACCTGGCAGCCGCCCAGAAGAGGCAGAACGCCGATCAAGCCTAGAAGAGCGAGCGGGGCCAAGGCCGCGCGTCGCACGCCGACTGGGCTCTGGCGTCGTCGCCAGAAGAGCAGCCCCAACGCCAAGAGCGTGAGCCAAGCGGGTGTGTTGCTTCCCGCGCCGCCGGCCGAGCAGCCACCGCCGCCGGTCGCCAGGCCGAGCCTCGGCTCCGTGGCCTCCGGCATGCCCGTGCCGACGCACTCGCCGCGAACGCAGCTCGTCTCGAGTGGGCAGTGGACGCCGCCGCACGGATCGTCGACGCAAGCGCCGCCCGCGCACACGCGTCCGCGACCGCATAGGGGATCACAAGCGTTGGTCTGGCAGGACCCGCCGACGCAGCTCTCGCCCGTCGCGCAGCCGCCGCAAGCACTGGCCGCGCAGGCTCCGTCCACGCAGCTCTCGCCCGCCGGGCAGCCCGCCGCGCATGCGCGCACGCAGGCGCCGTCCCGGCAGAAGGAGTCGGCGTCACAGTGGACGTCGACGCAAGGATCCGTCTCGCACACGCCGGCGCGGCATCGCTGCCCCGCGTCGCAGCCACGGCCGTAGCAGTTGTCCTCGACGCACGCGCCGCGAATGCAGGCGAAGCCTCCGCCGCAGGAGACGGTCTCGCACAGGTTGCGACATGTGCCCGTGGTCGGCTCGCACACTTCCTGTTCGCTGCAGCTCACGCCGGCGCAACGTCCGGGCACGCACAGACCGATGATGCCGGTCGTCGCGTCCGCGAAGCTGCGATCACATTCCTTACCGGGCGGGCAGGGGAACTCCGTGTCGACGCAGGGCGAGGCACAGGTGCAGTCGAGGCAGGCGCCGCCGGGGCAGATGCCGCCGCCGCCGTCTTCGTCGACCAAGCCGTCGCAGTCGTCGTCCATGCAGTTGCAGATCTCGCGCGTGGGGCTCGACGCGCCCGCGCACGTGAGCTCACCGCCGACGCAGCGCACGCGTCCAGGGACGCAGTGGTCGCCGACGCCCGGAGGCGTACCGTCGGGCAGCACGCGGTAGCTGCCGTCCGCGTTCGGCAGGCACATGGCGCCGCCGCCGGGGTTGCCGTCGTCGATCACGCCATCGCAGTCGTCGTCGATGTTGTTGCACGTCTCGGCGCCGGGGGAGGGCGCGTCACAGCCGGTGAACACGCCGGCGACGCAGGTCTCCGTGCCTGTGCCACAGGCGCTGCCGCACGTGCGCGTCAGGCCCTCGTCGATCGCGCCGTCGCAGTCGTCGTCGACGCCGTTGCACACCTCGAGGCCGGGGCGCGGGGCGCTGCAGCCGACGTAGGTCCCAGAGACGCAGGTCTCGGTGCCGGCGCCACAGGCGGTCGAGCAGGGGCGGCTCAGGCCCTCGTCCGTCGTTCCGTCGCAGTCGTCGTCGACACCGTTGCAGCTCTCGACGGATGGCGTGGGCGCGTCGCAGCCCGTGTAGTTCGCCGCGACGCAGGTCTCGGTGCCCGCACCACAAGTCGAGAAGCAGGCGCGGCTGAGGCCTTCGTCGGTGGATCCGTCGCAGTCGTCGTCGCGTCCGTTGCACACCTCGATCGTCGGCGTCGGCGCCGTGCAATCGACGAAGCTGCCGGCGACACAGATCTCGCTGCCCGATCCGCAGCTGTTGCTGCAGGCGCGGCTGAGGCCCTCGTCGGTGGATGCATCGCAGTCGTCGTCGCGTCCGTTGCACGTCTCGGTCGTGGGCGCCGGAGCCGAGCACGCGCCGAAACTACCCGCGCTGCACGTGCGCACGCCGGTTCCGCACGCGGTGGAGCAGGCCGTGGTCACGCCCTCGTCGATGGCGCCATCGCAGTCGTCGTCGAGTCCATTGCAGCTCTCGGGCTGAGGCGTGCAGATCGGCACGAGCCCGGTCACGCGCGCGAGCACGTCCTCGAAGTCGTTGTCACCGCCGCGGAAGAGATCCTCGAAGCCGAAGTAGTAGGTGTTGGTGTAGGTGGCGCTCTCGTAGATCAGGAAGTGGACGAAGTCGCCGTCGTCGTTCAGCGCCTGGCTGGTGAAGTAGGTGCGGTGATTCTGGTTTGCGGCGCTGGGGCCGCCGCATTGCTCGTCTGCGCGCGTGCCATCGAGGTGCTCGGGTGTGCGGATCCAGAACGCGATGGCGCGGCCCGGGGCGAAGCCGGGCAGGGTGTTGAAGTTGAACGTGCGCTGCCACGAGGTCGCGGAGCCGTCAGAGCTGCGCATGCTGGTCGGATTGCAGGGACAGGCGCAGGAGGCTCCTCCGCGGCAGTCGAAGACCATGTGCAGGTTGGCCGGGTTGGTCGGATCCTCGTCGGTCCAGAAATAGCCGAAGGTGTTCCTGAAGCCGGCGCCCTCGCCGATCATGCGGAAGGTGACCGGATAGAGACCGGAGCCGAGGGGATTCTCCACCGGACGGAAGGCGTTCGGGAGGATGCGGCCATCGCGCACCGCGTCGACGCTGCCCGCGACGGCTTCGCCCGTGACTGGACGGTCGAGGCAAGCCTGCATGTTGCCGGTCTGGGGGACGACCGTTCCGTCGACCTGGCTGATGTACGCGCGGGCCTGTCCGGGCGAAAGACAGAGGGCGAGCGCGACGAGCGCCGATGGGCGAGCGAGACAACGAAGCATCGAACCTCCAGGGTGCCCGGAGAGTAGCAAGGCGCGTGCACCCCGGCCATGAGCGGGATCCGCGCTCAGGCCACAATTAGCACCGCGGCGGAGCCTTTCGACGCCGCCGCGGACCCCCATGTTCGCTGAAGTCAGCTGTGTCTGAAGTCTCAGCGGCAGACGCCGTCGATGCAGGAGTTGCCAGCCGTGCAGTCAGCCTGCACCGCGCACTCGGGACTGGTCTCGTTGCGCGAGTGGCAGAGGCTGTCGGCGCCACAGATGGGGAGCTGTGAGTCGAAGCCCATGCACTGGGAGTCGAGCCCGGTGGGGCAGGGGATGCGGCAGGCGCCGTCGCGGCAGACCGAGCCCGAGGCACAATCCGAGTCGATGCTGCAGAAGGGGCTGGGCGTGCGATCCGGGCGGCAGAAGCCGTCGGCGGCGCAGGTCTCGCCTGCTGCGCAGTCGGTGCTGGTGGTGCAGCCCGGCAGGCAGCGAGTGTCGACGCAGCTCTCGCTGGCCGTGCACTGGCTGGTGCGGGTGCAGGTGGCCGTCGTGCGGCAGAACCCACTCTGACAGGTCTCACCCGAGGCGCAGTCCGTGTCCGAGCCGCAGATGTCCGTGCAGCCCCTGTTCACGCAGGCTCGGGCGGCGCCGCACTGGTAGTTGAACTGGCAGGTGTCGCTGGGCGCCGTGCACTGATCCTCGACACAGACATCCGTGCCCGAGCAGTCCGCGTCCGTGCGGCAATGCCCAGGGGCGGGCGTCACGCAGCTGCCGCGGAAGTCGCAGACCTCGCCGCTGGCGCAGTCGCCGTCGATGCTACAGGTGCTGGTGGTCGTGCACGTGCCCGCCAGGCAAGCCTCGCCGCTGGCACAGTCGCCGTCGGTCGTGCAGCCCGGGATGGGCGTGGCCGGTGTGCAGGTGCCAGCATCGGAGCAGACGTAGCCGGAGCTACAGTCGCTGTCGAAGATGCACTCGCCGGGCGGGTGGCAACCTGCGCCGACGCAAGAAGTGGTGCTGTCCGTCCAGACCGGGCAACCGGAGAGCAGGACGACGAAGGGGATGAAGAGAGAGAGCGTAGAAAGCGTTCGCATGGGGAGCCTCGTGTGCCAGTCGCGTTTCACTCGTTGTCCTATGCGACGACCGTGCCAGTCCGGAGATTAGGGCAAATCGTCGCTCGGCGCTGCGATGACGTGAAGGTTCGTCCCCGCGTCGGTCGGATCCGTGAAGCTTGGTTCACGGTCTGTGGCCGCAGCCGTGACCGGCGTGGTGGCTCCGCCTGTCGGGGAGTGGGCCGCCGAGGCGTCCCGTTCCACGTCGGCGAAGCGGTGCGCGGGATCGCGCGGATGGCCGCCCACACGCCACTCGAAGTGCAGATGTGTGCCACGCGCCAGGCCCGTCTCTCCCACCTCACCGACGATCTGGCCGCGGCTCACGCGCGCCCCGGCCGGGACCCAGGCGGCGGAGAGGTGGGCGTAGAAGGTCACGCTCGAGTCCGCGTGTACGATCATCAGCAGGTTGCCGTAGCCCCGCAGCTCGTTGCCCGCGTAAACGACCAGGCCGTCGTTCGTGGCGCGCACCGTCGAATGCTCCGGCGCGCCGATGTCCGTGCCCAGATGTCCAGGATGCCGGCGTCGGGCGGGCTCGAGTCCGCGCCAGATGCGCCCGCCGTCGACGGGGAAGAGCAGAGACGCGCGTGGGCTGCCGGCGACCGCCGCGACCCATTCGGGCCGCGGTCCCTCGAGCAGCAGATGCCGCGCGACGCCGACCCCACCGAGGTCGAGGCGCGTGGCGCGCTCCATCTCCTGTGCGCTCGGGACCGGGACGCGCAAGGGACCGTCGCAGAAGCGGCGTCGATGGTAGCGCTGGCAGCGGCGGAGCGCCGGACTGACCCAATGCGTGGGTCGCGCCGTGGTCAACGCCGGACTCGTCAGATCCACCTCAGGCGGCTCGGGTTCGGCGTCCGCGCTCGGGTTGGTTGGCTCGAGCCAAGCCGTCGGGATGTCGACCGTCTCGCCCGTGTGCCCGTCCTCCACGCGAGTCGTCGGTGTGGGTGCGCCCGCGTCCTGGGCGCAGGCCGAACTCAACCCCTGGAGGCTCGAGATCCACAGCCCCAAACCGAGAATTCTCCCAACCTTCCAGCACATTTTACGCGTTCGCAGAACCTTCCAGCACATTTTACGCGTCGAACTCATGCGGCGCCGGGCTCCAGGAAGATGTGGTCCAGCGCACCAACGCGTCGTAGCGCCTCGTAGACCACGATGGAGACGCTGGTGGCGAGGTTCAGGCTGCGCACGCCGCCGAGGGTCGGGATGGCCCAGCACTGGGCATCCGCGCGTGACAGGGTGACCGCATCGAGGCCCACGGACTCGCGACCGAAGACCAGCGCGTCTCCGGGTCGGAAGTCGGCCTCGAGGTGGCTTCGAGGGGCCGAGGAAGTGAAGAGATGCAACCTCGCTTCGGGCTCGGCTCGAGTGAAGGCGTCCACGTCGGTGTGGGTGCGCAGATCGACCAGATGCCAATAGTCGAGACCGGCGCGTCGCACGGCTCGCTCGTCGATGGAGAAGCCCAGTTCGCCCACCAGGTGCAGCACGGAGGCGGTGGCGGCGCAGGTCCGGGCCACGGCACCCGTGTTGGGCGGGATCTCGGGCTCCACGAGCACGACATGAAATGGCCGTGCCAAGGGCTCAGCACGCAATTTGGGCCCCATGGGCATGGTCGCAGCCTGAGACCGCTGGCGTCGTCGGGCAAGTTGTCAGGACTTCTGGTGGGCTCGCCAGCGTTCCATGGCTTGACGCCGTGGGAGCGGAACCGATAGCGTACGCCCTTGAGGATGCCTGCCGTGAAGCGCCAATTCGCCATCATCTCGCTCTTCGTGCTCGTGCTCGGCTCCTCGGGGCTCGCCAGCGCGGACACCATGGACCTGGCCTTGTCCCGCTTGCGCATCGAAGCCAGCAACATGCCCAACGCCGATGGTGTCGTGGTCTGTCCGGCGACGACCGGCGGCGGTGGCATCGTGACCTACTGCGCGAACCACGACGACTGGCGCCGACTCATCTCCCAGCAGGGCTTCGCCCTCGCGCCTCCCATCCTCTCGCCCGCGCGAACCCTCGGCTTCCGCGGCTTCTACCTGGGCCTGGAGACGGGCACGAGCGGCATCGACCACAGCCAGGACTACTGGCATCAAGGCACGGAAGGCGACGCCGGGACCGGCTTCGGCGGCAACCGCTTCGTCGATTCGACCATCACCTGGATGCGCCTCAACGTGCGCAAGGGTCTGCCCTTCGGCTTCGAGTTGGGCGCCTCCATTGGTCAGCCCTTCCACTCGTCGCTGTGGATGTGGGGCCTCTCCATCAAGTGGTCGCTGCTCGAAGGCTTCGACCATGGTCTGCCGGCCATCGTGCCCGACATCGCGATGCGAGGCTCGGTCCATACGATGACGGGTGACGGCCAGTACAACCTCACCGTACCGTCCATCGATCTGATCGTCTCCAAGGGCCTCGTGCTCGCCAGCCAGGCGACGCTGACCCCCATGATCGGCGCCCAGTTGATGTGGATGGTCGCTGACAGCGAGCTCGTCGACCTGAACCCAGGTGCGACGCCGGCCTTCGACCAATGCCTGCCCGAGAATGGGCCGGCCCCTGTGGGCGGCAGCGAACTACGCTGCAGCGCCTCGAGCAACCACTTCAACGACACGGCGGTCTTCGACCAGATCCGCGCCCGGCGCATGCGCCTGGCCATCGGCCTCCAGTTCCGCTTCCGAGCTCTGACCATCGCCGGCACTTTCCACTTCGACCTGAAGTCGCCGCACGCCTTGGACTCCACCATGCCTGCGGATCTCCCCAGGCAGTGGAACGTGTCAAGCGCCATCGGCCTCTCGTACTGAGAGTTCCAAGTCAAGACGCTGCGCACGCGTCTCCCGCAGCGGCGTCTTGAAGATGTACCCGCCCCACCTTCCCACCGCCCCACCTTCCAACACAGATTGTGGCAGGGTGCGTGCCTGCCCTGGCTTTCGCCCCACCTTCCAGCACGTTTTGGTGCCCCACCTTCCTTGCCCCACTCTGGAGGACGTTCTTGGTGTGGAGGGCGGCCGCCAGTGTCCATGGTGTGACTGGCTCCGGCTTGCCTCTTGAGCCCCAGCGACGCGCCGGGCGCACGTCTCCCACGGGTTGGCGCTCCGCCCTGGCGAATCGCTCAGGCTGCGCGAACGAGG
>JAACVI010000349.1:10644-11494 GCA_009992505.1 Myxococcales bacterium | reverse complement strand
GCCGGGGGTATGTGAGCGACGAGCAACGCAGCGAGCGGGGATGGATCGGCGCAGGAAGGCCAGTTTATTTCCCGGCGGACGCTTAGCCGGGCCGAGGTCAGCTGCGGTGGCCGCGCGGTGGTGGCGGCGGAATCGAACCCTTGCCCGGAGCCACGGAGCCGCCGGGAGGTGGGGGCGGCACGGAGGCGCGCGGCGGCGGGGGCGGCGCTAGGGCGCGCGGCGGCGGGGGCGGTACGGAGCGCGGAGGGCTCGCGTCGAGCACCTCGGCGTCGAGCTCGTCCACGTCGAGTTCATCGACGTCCATCTCGTCCACGTCCATCTCGTCCACGTCCATCGTCTCGTCGTCTGCATCACGCGCGCCGAAGTCAGCGTCGCTCGGCAGCTCGACCAGTCCGCTTATCTCCAGCAGATCCTCGGACGACTCGTCCTCGTGCGCGAAGCTCGCGAGCACGGAGACCCCCTGGTCGGAGGGCAGCTCCGACAGCTCGTCGCCGCTGACCGCAGCGAGTTCTCCCGTGGTCAGGGTCTCGATCTCACCGGTGGTGAGCGGATTGAGGGACTCCATGTCGTCCACGTCGCCGGCCACCTGTGCCGCGGGCGGAGCCCCACTCGGCATGGGCAAGGCAAAGTCCTCGAGATTCCCAGTGTCGGTCTCGTCGTCGAACTCCGCCGGGGCGCTCGGTCCGGACTCGGCCAGGGGCGCCCCTGCGAAGGCGCCCTGATCGGCGCCGCTCGCCTCGATCTCCCCGGTCTCGAGCTCGTCCCGCCCGTCACTGTCGCTGGTACCGTCGTTGGGAGCACCGTCGTTGGGAGCACCGTCGATGGGAGCACCGTCGATGGGAGCACCGTC
>JAACVI010000349.1:0-10626 GCA_009992505.1 Myxococcales bacterium | reverse complement strand
CCGTCGATGGGAGCACCGTCGATGGGAGCACCGTCGATGGGAGCACCGTCGATGGGAGCACCGTCGATGGGAGCACCGTCGATGGGAGCACCGTCCAGCGGAGCGGCGGCGTCGAGTGCGCGCAGATCCCCTTCGCCCGTGTCGTGCTCCCCGCTCTCCTCGGGGGAGTCCACGTCATCGGCGTCGTCGGCGTCGAACGCGGCCTCCGGTCGTGAGGTCGGCGTCCTGGGCTGGGTCGAAGCCTTGGAGGGATAGAGCTGCTCGAGAGAGCGCTCGTCGGACGTCTCGACCACCTCGTCCAGCACGCCGAGCTCGGACGTGCTCAGCTTGCGTGTGCCTTGTTGACCGCGCCGCTCGAGCGCCTCCTTGGCCTCCGTGTCCTCGGGGGCCAGCGTGAGCACGCGTTGCCAGGCGTCGATCGCCTCCCAGCGGTTGTCCAGCTCGCTGTCCCAGGTGCGCGCCACCTCGCGTTCCAGCTCGAGTCGCTGGTCGAGGTCACGTGTCCGGGCCAGCTCCTGATCGAGCACGAGCAGGAGATCCTGATGCTTGCCCGCTCGGTGCAGGCACGAGCGCAGGCGCGTCGACGCCTCTGGGTCGTCCTTGTTCAGCAGCCTCAGCTGCCGATACACCTCGGCCGCCTCGTCCAGGCGGCCGAGCTCCTCCTCCAGCAGCTGGCCCCGCCGCGCGAGGAGCGCGGTCGCCGTCGCGGAGTCGAGGGCTTCGTCCACCAGGTGCCCCAGGTGGGCCGCGAGCTCGTCGAGGCGCGCCGTCTCGCCGGCCAGCCGCGTGAGCTCGTCCAGAGTCGTGGCATCGTTCGAGAGCAGGGTCGTGGCTCGCTTCAGGCAGGAGTAGGCCTGACTGACCTCCCCCAGCTCCGCTTCCAGGATCGTCGCGGCGCGCGCGAGCAAGAGGGACGCCTCGCTCGGGGACTCTCCGGCGCTCTCGGCCAGTCGTCGGTAGAGGCCCACCAAGCCGTTCAGAGCGGCGCGTTCCCCATGCTCGGGATGCGCTTGGTCCATCCCGCGCGCGGTGCGCTCCACCTCGTCGAAGAGCTCATCGGCGCGCGTCGCCAAGGCGATGCCCTGCGCCACGTAGGTCATGGCGCGCTCGCGATCGAGCAGCTTGTCGTCCAGCAGACGAACGGCGCGCAGGATGGCGTCGAGGCGCGCCTCGTCGCTGTCCGCCGATTGCTTCCGGCGATCGTAGACGTAGAGCAGCTCGTCGCCACGCTCCGCCCGCACCGCGAGCTCCTCCGCGCGCGCCAGCGCCCGATCGTCGTTGGGCACGAGGCTCGCGGCACGCAGCACGCGATCGAGCGCCTCGGAGGCGTCGCCCGCCCGCTCGTCGAGGAGCGTGGCGTGTCGCATCAGGAGCGCCGCTTTGGCTTCCGGTCCCTCCGCGGCCTTGACGATCTTCTCGTAGACCTGGGCCAGCCGCGGCCAGGCGGCCTGGGTCTCCACCAGGTCCTCGACCGCGCTCAAGATCTCCTCGTCACCCAGATCCAGCGCGAGGGCGCGCAGCATGGCCTCGAGGCCACGATGGGCGTCTTTCAAGACGCTCGCATACACGTTCGAGGCGTCTCGCCAGCGCCGCTTCTGCGCGTCGGGATCATTCGTGGCCTGCGCCATGCGCACGTAGAGGTCGGCGATGCGCTCACCCTGCTGGGCCTGTTCGCAAAGTGTCCGCAGCAGCGCCCCCGCCTCGGCGTCGTCCTCACGCACGGCCGGCGACAGGCGCCCCCACGCGCCCTCGAAGTCGTCGAGGCGATGCGCGGAGAGCGTCGCCGCCTGGCGCGTGTAGTCCGCGGCCACCGCGGGATCCGGGCTCAGGTGGGCGAGCCCGTCGAGGGTCTGCCGTAGCTCGGGCCAGCGCTCGAGGTCTTCGAGCACGGCTCGGCGTCGCTCCAGACACGGCACGCTCTCGGGGTCGGCGTCGCTCCACGCGGCGAGGGCGCGGGCGGCCTTCGCCGGATCCGCGAGTTCGCCCTCGTATAGATCGGCCAAGCGCTGGGCGATGGGCAGGCGCAGGCCCGCGTCCTCCGTCACCGCGAGCTCGCGCTCGAGCGCCTCGGCGACGGTCGCGCGGTCGTTCGCGGCCTCGGCGATGCGACCCAGCTCGTGCATGGCGGGGACGTGCGTCGGGGCCACCGTGTCGAGCAGATTGCGCAGCACGATCATGGCCTCGGCGTGGTCGCCCAGGAGCTCGGCCAAGATGCCCGCGCGTTGCAGCATCAGCGAGCGGCGCTCGTCCGCCTCGTCCACGATGGCGGCGAGGCGACCGAGGAGCTCGGCCTGCTCTTCGTCGTGGCCTTCTCGCGAGGCGTGCGCTTCGAGCGCGCGCAGAGCCTCCACGTCTTCGCCCGCCTCGAGCACGCGCGTCCACGCTTCGGCGGCGCCATCGTCGCTCACCACTCGCTCCTTGAGCGTGCGGGCGATGCGGCGGTAGAGTTCGGCCTTCAGCTGCGGGTTCTGCTCGAGCTCGGCGCGCCCTCGGAGCAAGGTGACGAGATCGCGGTAGCGACCCGCTCGATCGTACACGTCGCACAGGTTGTCGAGCACGAGCCCGTCGTCCGGCATCAGGTCGAGGGCGTTGGCGAAGTACTCCGCCGCTCGGTCCAGATCGGAGAGCTCCTGGTCGGCGATCTCGCCCATGCGCGCGAGCACCGCCGCGCGTTGGGGTTCGGGCGTGACGTCGGCTCGATAGGCCAAGGTCGTGAGCAGCCTGTCCCACTGCTCGCCCCGCACGTCGATGCGCTCCATCCGATCGAGCGTCTCGAGGTCTCCGGGGTCGTCGTCCAGGAGGCGGGTGCAGGCCTGGTACGCACCCTCGTCGTCACCGAGCGCCTCCTCGAGGCGGTGGGCGAGGAGGCGCAGGAGAGGGGCGCGCTCGGCGGCGCCAGGCGCTCGATCGACGCGCGCCCTGAGCAGCGGCATGGCGTCGGCGTCGTAGCCGGCCGCCAGGAACGCATCGAGCAGGGCGTCACTGACCGCGTCCTCGTTCGGCGCGAGGTCGCGCGCGACACGCAGCGCGGCGATCGCGCTGTCGAGATCACCCCGTCGGGTGGTGTGGATATCGGCCAGCCGGCGCTGGACCGCGACCTTTGCTTCCGGATTGGCCGTCGCCAGGGCCTCGCCTTCGAGCAGCGCCACCAGCTCGTCCCAGGCCTCGGCCCGCTCGAGCGCCCGCGCGAGAGAGTTGCGAATCCCCGCGTCTCCGGGGTCGAGCTCCGCGGCCGCGCGCCAGCAGCCCAGGGCCGTCGCGGCGTCGTCCAGCTGCGCTTCGGACACGCGCGCCGCCCGCGCCAGCCAGTCCTTCTGCGCGCTCGGCGTGGCGTTGGGATCGCGCGTGGCGTTCAGCCAGAGCGCGCGCATCCCGACGAAGTCTTCGGCCTTGGCCAGCTCGGCCTCGACCCGTGCCAGGGCCTCGGCGTCGGCGGGTGCCAGCGCCAGGATCTCTCGAGCGCGCGCCGCGGCTTCGTCGAGTCGGCCGTCGGCGGCCAACGCCGCCACCATCTCCTTGAGGCGTGGCAGGCGCTGCTCGGGAGGGAGCGCCGCCGCGACGACCTCGAGCGCAGCTGGGACATCCGCGTCTCGCCCGACTTCACGGTAGAGTGCGATCAGCGCCTCGGCCGCGCGTGCATCGCCACGGCCCAGCAGCGGCTCGAAGCAGACGATGGCGTCTTCGACCTGTCCCGCCGCGAGGTAGGCTTCGCCCAATTTCCAACGTCGCTCGTCCGCCCCTTCGGCGTCACCCGCCGTCGAGAGGTAACCCACCCAGCGCAGGGGCAAGAGTTCGGGTCGGCCCTCCGACTCGGCCAGGCGCTCCAGCAATTCGAGAGCGCCGTCGTGTCCCGGGACCGCGTCGAGGGCAGCCTCGCAGTAGGCCACGCCGTGCTCCGCCGGAACGACCTGGGCCATCTGGTACAGGGCATCCGCGGCCCGTCGGCGGTCGCCCTCGGCCGAGCGAGGATCGCGCGCGGACTGGGCGCGTCGCAGCAGCAAGGTCGCCGTCTCGTGCAGCACGGAGAGGTCACCAGGCGCCTGGGTGAGCGCCACCTCGAGCGCCGCGAGGCCGCCGTCCAGATCCGAGAGGCTGTCCGCTCGGAGTTGGGCCAGCTCGCGCAGCAGCGCGACGCGACGCGTGGGATCCGGTTCGGCGCGCGCCTCCATCTCGTACAGCGAGGCGGCCGCCTTCAGGTTGCCAGCGGCCTTGTACACTTCGCGAGCCCCGTAGATGGCGGGCACAAGGCTGGGGTCGGCTTCGAAGGCCTTGCGATAGAAGCCCACGGCCTTGTCGGGACGACCCAGCGCCTGGTGCCAGACCTGACCCGTCTTGAGATGGATGCGAGCGAGCACGCGGGCGTCCGCGCCGGTCTGGGCCAGCGCCAAGCCGCGGCGCTCGAGCATGGCCGCGAGGCGAGCTGGGTCGTTCGCTTCCTGGAGCAGCGCCTCGAGCCGAACGGCCGCGTCGTCGTGCGAAGGGCGCCTGCCCAATGCTTGCTCGTAGAGCGCCGCCGCGCGTCGTTGATCGCCGAGGTATCGGTGGACCAACTCCCCCGCTTCGGTCAGCGCCGTGGCCGCCGCGGCCGCGTCCGTATGACGTGAAGCCCAGCCTTCGATCAGGTTCGCCAGCGAGGCGAAGTCGCCTATCTGGTGATAGTGGGTGCGGAGCGCCGAGAAGGCCGCGGCATCGTCCGGTTGCGCTCGCAGTCGAGCGATGAGTTGGTCTGCTGTGTTGTCCATGCGGAGCGGCGCGACACTATCATGACGAAAGGGCATCTCGCGACTAGGGGTTTACAAGTGGACTGGGGAGGCCTAGGTGCCCAGCGTCGCGTGGGCCGAGTCGCCCCGAAGCGACGATGTCGTGGCAAGGCCACGGCGCGTCACGCGGCCATGGGCGAGACATGCACGCGAACGAAGATCCCATCACACGCTTCACCGAGGAGTTTGAACGTGCGCGAACCAGCGAGCGCTTCGACGCCAGTCGTTGTGCGCTGGCGACCGCGTCGCGCGAGGGAGTGCCCTCGGTTCGTTTCATCCTGCTCAAGTCCGTCGACGCGCGCGGCTTCGTCTTCTTCACCAATCTACACAGTCAGAAGGCGCGCGAGCTGGGGGAGAATCCCCACGCGGCCTTGGCCTTTCATTGGGAGAGCACGGGCGTGCAGGTCCGCGTCGAGGGCGAGACGCAGCTGCTCGACGACGCCGCGTCCGACGCCTACTTCGACACACGTGCGCTGGACAGTCGGCTGGGCGCCTGGGCTTCCAAGCAGAGCCAGCCCCTCGCGTCGCGCGCAGCGTTGGTCGCTCGCGTGGCCAAGGTCGCGGCCCGCTTCGCCGGCAGGCACGTCGACCGTCCTCCCTTCTGGGGCGGCTATCTGCTCGTGCCACGGCGCATCGAATTCTGGCACGACGGCGTGGCGCGTCTTCACGACCGCTTCTCTTACGAACGCCAAGGCGACACCTGGACCGTCACGCGCCTCTATCCCTAGGGCTCGCGAGCCGATCGACTCGGAGTCGAATCGCGCACTGGGGTCATGGCGCCTTCATCCCATGACCGTCGTTCGGGGGCGGGCTTGACTTCAGTGTGCCTGACGATAGGTTCAGGTATTCGCGCAGAACACATCTGACTACGTGAAGCTGGGGGTATGCGTCACGTTCGGGGGTAGAGACAATGAGCGCAGGAACGGTCAAGTGGTTCAACAACGCCAAGGGTTGGGGGTTCATCCAGGTCAACGTCGGGGATGACGTCTTCCTGCATTACTCACAGCTCGAAGGGGAGGGCTACAAGACGCTGGAGCAGGGTCAGCCCGTGGAGTTCGAGCTGAAGGATGGTCCGCGCGGCGTGTGGGCCGAGAAGGTCCGGGTCCCAGCCTAGCTGTCGGGGCTGGCGTGGCGTCAGCGTCAGCCGCCGACGTATTTTTCGACGCTGAGCGCCCAGCGAGCCAGCTGCACGGCGGTCGGTGCGTCGATGACCTCCTGTGCCCAGGTGATCTCGTGCCAGACGTCGAGCACGCGGCTGTCGTCCATCGGATCCGTCACCTCGATGCGCTCGGCCTGAACCTCGCGAAAGCCACGCTCCTCGGCGAGGGGCCCCGTGACGGCGCGCACCCGTGCGTACAGCGTGTCCCCATCGTCGGACGGGAAATCCGAGCGCTGGCAGCGCGTGGTGAAGATGACTTCGCACGTTTCCCCAACTCGCACACGCACCCCCGAGTCCATCATGTGAACACGAACCCGCTCCGCCAGCAGGATGTCGGCGCCGACCTTCTGGTAGATCTCCAGCTTGGCTTCGCTCAGCGCAGCCTCGAGGGCGTTGGCATCTAGACGGCTCACGTTGGCGTATGGCTCCTTCCCCCCGGAACAAGTCGTGGAAGAAACATCCGCAGGCATGGGACTCTAGCACCGCCTGGGATGGTAGGGCAACGCACGATCAAGCCTCCGGGCAGGAAAGTGAGCACAATTACTCTGTCTCGCGTCAAGATGTTGAGCAGAACAACGCACCCCGGCGGTGCGCGGCGTGCTCAATCTCAGGGAGCGATGTTCGCGGCACCGGGCGTGGGCGTCGCGCTGAGGAACCAGTCCGCGCTCGCGTCGTCGGTGTCGTTGCCGTCGGGGATGCGGACCATGGACCCGGCACCCGGATCGAGCGCCGCCGTGGCTGTTCCCTCCACCAGATCGTATCCGGGGGTGCCGCCGATGATGGCGTTGGTGATGGCTCCCTCGTAGCTGAGCGCGTCCACGATGGTGTCCGTGCTGGTGTCGAGGATCAGGATGCCATCGGGCGCGCCATTCTGGATGGCGTTGCTGGGCAGGATGATGTTCGTCACGCCCGCCGGCACGACGACGCCCGTGTTGGACATGACCAAGAAGCCGCCCGCAGCGAGGCTGCCCGAGAGGGCCACGGTGCGATAGTCCGCGCCGCCCGAGCCGTTGATGAAGACGACGGCGAGGTTCGTGAGGTCCACAGGCGCAGCGTCGGCGTTGTACAGCTCGAGGAACTCCGCGGCGTCCGTGCCGGGCTGGTCGTAGTCGACCTCGTTGATCACCAGGTGACCCGTGGGTGCGTCTCGCACGGTGACGGTCGAGCTGAACATGTCCGCCACGAGGCTCGCGACGAGCGTGCCCGTGGTCGCGGTCGTGCCCGCGGTGAACGTGAAGTCCGCGCTGATCGCGTCCGCCGGGACCGTGACGCTGGGGGGCACCATCCCGCCCATGTCCAGGGCGAGCATGACGGTGGTGCCGCCGATGGGCGCCGGGAGGTCCAGGGTCACGGTGAACACCTGGGTTCCGCTCAGCACGACCGAGGCCGCGGTCGGCGAGAGGTCGGCGAGGCGCGGGACCTCGGAGGCACCGACCACGCGCACATCGGCGGTCTGCATCCGTCCATCGAGGGAGGCCGTGACCGTGACCGGGACGGGCGAGGCGGTGACGCCCGTGACCGGGACCGTGGCCGAGATCGAGCCGGCCAGGATGGTCACGTCGGAGACCGTCAGGCCCGTCGACATGCTGGTCAGGGTGACGAGCGTGTCCGTGACGGCCGGGCGCGAGAGGCTGACGGTGAGTGGCGTCGGGACCGTGTCGCCCGTGCTGCCCTCGCGCACGTAGGTCAGCGCCGGTTCGAGAGCAGCCAAGGTGGGCGGCCCGAGCACGATGTCCGCGGCGTCTCGTGGCTCGAGCTTCGAGTCGTCGTTCCTGCGGGTGAGCACACCCGTGATGGACGGGAAGGTGTCGCCCACGGAGGGGAAGGGCGTGTAGGCGAAGAGCAGGTCGTCGACGCGCAGTCCGTCGTCCACGGCGAATTCGCCCGTGGGCGCGGTGTCGCGAGCACCCGGCGTGGGCGCCGCGTCCGAGACGGTGACGTCCGACACCGTGACCAGCATGGCCTCGAGGGCCGCGGCGCGCGTGCCGCCCGTGACCACCTCGGCGGTGGTGGTGCTGATGGCCGAAGGCAGAGTCGCGCCGGAGCTCGTCACCGTCGCCGCGGCGTTGGTGAGCTCCGTCTGTCCGTAGTAGTCGGCCACGGTGGCGACGCTCAGGTCGACCACGTCACCTCGGCTCACGGTCGGCGGCGTGACCGTGTACACGAAGACGCCGGAGAAATCGGGGCCAGCATAGATCGTGTCCGAGGGACTGACCTGCATGTAGTAGCCGTAGGCACCGACGCCGGTGACCACGCCGCCTTCGATGGAGACGTTCTCTCCGACCGTGCGCGTGCCGTCCTTGACCTGATAGATGGTCGAGGGGATGCCGGGGCAGGCGATGCCACCCGGGTTCGCATCCATCGGGCAGGGATCGCAGACGTCGCCGATGCCGTCCATGTCGCCGTCCGCCTGGTCTAAGTTTGCCACGTCCGGGCAGTTGTCCATGGCGTTGGGGATGGTGTCGCGGTCACGGTCGCCTGGGTCGAGCATGGTGCAGGTCGACGTGTCCGCGTCGAGCGGGCAGACGTCGCAGGCGTCGCCCACTCCGTCCATGTCGAAGTCCGCCTGCACGCCGTCGTCGAGGGGACGAATCGGGTTGAAGGTGCACGGACAGTTGTCCATCGCGTCTTCGATGCCGTCGCCATCGCCATCGGTCGCGGTCGGCACGCCGTCGTAGCTGTTCGAGCCGTTCACCTCGGGCGACGGGAAGGGAGAGGTCGCGTCGCGCGCGGGCACGCAGCTCGGCTCGTTGGTCGGATCGTCGGCGCAGAAGAAGAGGCCGTAGCGATCGGCGTTGCTGGCGCTCAGGGCGCTGAAGCTCAGCCCGAGCTCGCGCGAGATGCAGGCGCGCTTGGCGCGGCCGCAGACGTCGAGGATGTCGCAGGCGCCGCCCGTGGGCAGACCCGCCACCAGAGCCGCGTCGCCATAGAGCGGCACGCCGCCGCGCAACACGAGCACGACGTCGCCGGATTCGGACTCGATCACCGCGCGATGATCGCCTCGGAGGCGGGAGTCGTAGAGCGCGAGGTCGGCCACGCGGCCGACGGCGATGGTGCCGATCTTGTCGTCCATCATGTGTGCCTCGGCGGCGCGCACGGTGGCCATCTCCCACAGCTCCTCATCGGTGAAGAAGGAGTGCAGGTAGACGATGTTGAAGTCCGAGGCGCAGCGCAGCTCGCGCACCATGTTCATGGAGCCGCTCAGCAGCCAGTCCGTGCCGAGAGCGATGGGCACGCCCATGCGCGCGTATTCCGTCACCCGCGCCGTGTCACCGTAGAGGGTGATGTTCGTCCGCGGGGACCAGATCAGCATGGTGCCGTCGGCGGCCATCTCGCCCATGTCCGGCGGCAACAGGCCGACGCCATGGATGAACGCGCTCTGGGATTGCACGAGATCGTTGACGCCCGAACGGACGCACAAGAACTCGTTGCGCGCTTGGGCGTCGATGCCCTCGGAGACGTGGGGGATGTAGGCGCCCGACGCGGGGATGTCGGCGCTGGTGTCGATGCCGGGATAGGCGCAGGAGGGCGCGACCAAGAGCTCGCCGCCGGAGTCGCCGAGCGGGAAGGTCTGGTAGGTCGCGCGCGCCTCGCCCAAGCCTTCTTGGCGTGTCGACGAGTCGAGGTTGCGCAAGAAGCCGTCGGGCCCACCGCTGCCGTCGACGCTGGTGGTGCCGCTCATCACCTGGCGCAGCTCGTCCCATTGCATCTCGAGGTTGCTGGAGAAGCCCTGCGACGAGATCTTCGTGTGGCCGCGGATTCCCTTGCGCCAATCGTGGCGATGCTCGTAGCGCTCGACCGTGCGGTCGTAGGGCGGAGCCTTGTCGAAGGTGAGGTGATCGTGGGCGTTGATCAGGCCGGGGGAGAGCGCCGCGTCCGGGCAGACGATGGTCGTCGCGCCCGCCGCGCCCGCCTCGCCAGAGCAGTCACAGCCCACGCAGGTGATCGTGCCCGTGCCATCGACTAGCACCTGGCCGCCGCGGAAGACCTCGCCGGGCGTGAGCACGTCCGCGGTGATCAGCATGGCAGCGCCCGCGCTGGTGACCTCGCAGCTTCCCTCGGCCAAGGAGGGCAGCGCGTCGCCGGCGCAGATCGTGATCGTGGGTCCGGTGCCGGGACCCATGCCGCATCCGGGAGGACCTGCGTCGGGCATGGAGCCGTCTACGTCGCCGTCGATGCTGCCGTCGCCGGTGCCTCCGTCCATGCTGCCGTCGGGCGTGGAGCCGTCATCACCCCCGTCCACCCGAGAGTGTCCGCCGCCGCAGGCCGCGAGCAGCAGAAGAGAGGAACAAAGGACCAGCGCACGCGGTTGACGGAACATAGAGCCTCGCAATGGAATGGCCGGAGGATAGCCTCGATTGCCGTGCTCTGCCTCCGTTCGATGCCTCCGTCACGGGATCGTTGTGCGCTCGCGCTCTGTCACGTGTCTTCGACGGACTCGAGCAGCTCGCGCACGAAGGCCCTCCGTGGCTGCACGAGGCTATGCCGCGAGAGCCGGATGCGGGAGCGGATCATGTCGCCGTTGGCCGTGGCCCGGCTGCCGTCGACCTGATCGGCGTCCGTGAAGGTCTGCTCGGTCACGTCCTGCGCGGGAGGCGTCTGGGCGGAGGCGGGGAGGGCGGAGGCGAGGGTCAACAGACCCGCGAGGCCGGGCGCGTAGAGTTTCTTCTTCATTTGCCCTACGACGCGCGGGCCGCGGAAACGAGC
>JAACVI010000401.1 GCA_009992505.1 Myxococcales bacterium | reverse complement strand
GACGGTCTGCGAGCCGCGGGCGCCACGCAGCGCCAAGCCGAGGCCATCCAGGCCCACTTCGCCGCAGACACAAGCCACGACATCCCGTCGCCGTGACCGGCTCCGAAGACTGAAGAGAGGGGACGCTCCTCGTCCCTCCCGTCACTTCGACTCGGCGGCGATGATTGGGCCGCCGTCTCCCGGAGCGGAGCCTCCCGCGGGCGGTGGCCGAAGTTGCGAGCAATTCGGTCGTAGGCGCAAGCCGCGTCCGGCACGGGACAAGTCCCGCGCCCCACGTTCGGGCAGCGAAGGGCCGGCACGGGACAAGTCCCGCGCCCCACGTTCGGGCAGCGAAGGGCCGGCACGGGACAAGTCCCGCGCCCCACGTTCGGGCGGCGAAGAGCACCCGGGGCTCGTTCACAGGCCCCGCCCGACCCACGTGGAGCGCTCGTGCGGCGGCTACACGTCGATGGGCAAGCGGAGCGCGAAGCGGGCGCCGCCGTCGGGCAAGTTCTCGGCGTCGATGTGACCGCCGACCTGGCTGACCAGGGTGTGACAGACGGCCAGGCCGAGGCCGGTGCCCTCGCCCACGGGCTTGGTCGTCACGAAGGGTTCGAAGATCTGGTCGAGCACGTCGGCGTCGATGCCGGGGCCGTCATCCTCGACCGCGAGGCGCAGCGTCGCGTCGTCCGCGCGTTCGATGGAGACGCGCACGTGGCCCTCACCCGCGACGGCGTCCACCGCGTTCAACAACAGGTTCAGCACGACCTGGAGCGCGCGGTCGGGCTCGATGCGCGCGGCGGGCAGATCCTTCGCCGCGTCGAGCTCGATCGTCACGTTCGTGCCTCGCGCCGACGCCAAGCGCATGGCGTCCTCGACCACCGCCCGCAGATCCGCCGTCGCGCTCTCGGGCGCGCGCTCGGTCCCCTGACGCGCGAAGTCCAGCAGCTCGCGGATGATGCGCGAGATGCGATCCGTCTCCGCCTGCGCGCGGGCCAGATACTCCGCGCGATCTCCGGCGTCGTCTTCGTCCGCCGCGATCTCGAGCAGCCCTCGGATGGCCGCCAGAGGGTTGCCGATCTCGTGCGCGACGCCCGCCGAGAGGCGACCCACGGAGGCCAGACGCGCGGAGCGCAACACCTGCTCCTGCGCCTCGGCCAGCTCACGCGTGGTGCGCTCGAGCTCGGCGATCTTCTCTTCGAGGGAGGCGCGATCGGCGCCGAGCTGCTCGCCCATCACGTTGAACGCGCGGGCCAGGCGGGCGACCTCACCGGCGCCACGCTCGGGCACGGCCACCTCGAGGTTGCCCGAGGCCACACGCGACGCCGCCTGAGTCAGGAGATCCAGAGGCCGCACGACCAGGGTCGTCAGCGTGAAGTACGCCAGGAGCAGCACGCCACCACCGGTCACGGCCACGTAGAGCAGGAGCAAGCGCGTCACGGGCACGCCCGTGCTCGGATCCGGAGCGCGCACCCAGAGACGCACACGCTCTCCCTGCGGGAGCTCGGCCTCGACCGCTTGGCCGAGCCCGACCACGCCTCGCACATCGGGCTCGAGATCGGCCCGCGACAACTCCACGCCGCGAATGCCCGCCTGACCGAGGACAGCGTCCGCCGCGCGCAGGAAGCGCGTGTGCCGATCGCCGTCTCCAAGCTGATAGGCCAAGGCGACGGCCTGCGCCGCCGCGCGATGATCCCCCGCTCGATCCAGGGCGCGACCACGCTCGCTGACGCGAATCAAAGCGAGACCCAGGAGCCCGAAGCTGAGCGCGAAGGCCAGCGTCAGGCTGGCCAGGGTCTGTGCGCGCAGACCCGGGATGAAGCTGGTCGCGCGCGGAGCACGGGAGCGCCGGCCGGAGGACGCGAGGGGCTCATCCATCCTTGGCGACGGGCTTCAGTCCCACGCGGCCGTCCTTCACGACGACCTCGAAGTCGATCTTCTTGGCCCCGTGCTTCTCGCGCAGCTTGGGCATCATGGCGTCGATGCTCTTCTTCAACGTCGCGAGCTTCACGTTGTCGACCCGCTCGTTGTTCTTGCGACGCGCGTCCAGGTAGCGGTCGTAGATACGCCGCATGGAGTCCTCGCCGAGGTCGGCCGTGCGAGCTTGGGGCGGGGCGACCGCGCGCGGAGGCGGAGGCGCCGGAGATCGCGCGGGCGCGCTCGGTGCCGGTCGCGCCGGCGCGCTCGAGCTCGGCGGGTTCGGAGGCGTGGGGCGAGCGCCAGCGGGCCGACCAAAGGTCGCGGTGGTGGGCGCGTCCGGAGTGAAGCGCGGCTTGGTCGTCGCACCCGCGAAGGGGCTGAGGGACGGGGGCTTCGACACGGGCTTCGACACGGGCTTGGACACGGGCTTGGATGGCTCGGTCCGCGGCGCCTCCTCCGCGTTCAGCGCGTCGAGGGCCGCGCTGACCTCGGCGTCCATGTCCATGTCCATGTCGAGGTCGACGTCGATCTCGAAGGCTGCGGCCGCGGTGCTGGACTGGACGCCTCCCTGGCGTTGGCGCGCGCGCGCGACGTCACGCGCGTAGGTGCCCTCCTCGATCTGGCGGCACACGCGTGCCCAGTAGGTCGCGAGGGTCACGCGCTTCTGCTTCATCTGCTGATAGCGAAAGCGCAGCGCCGTATTGCGCGGAAGCTCCCGCTGCAGCTCGAGCACGGAGCGGCGGAAGGCCTCGTGGTCACGCTCCGGGGCCATGCGCTCGAGCCCGAGGAAGTACTGCTCGAAGCGGATCCTCAGCTGCTCGAGGCGCGCCTCGGCCTCCTTCAACGCGATCTCGAATTCCTTCGCGTTCATGCCCTTCGCTCCTCACTGGCGGGCGACGAGTATGGAAAGGAAGGGCGCATGGCTCGGAGCGGTCGTTGGAGTGGAGGGGTGGAAGAAAGAATGCTGGAGACAGTTCGCGCGCGCGACGGGACGCGCCGATCAGAGCGGCGTGATGTGCAGGTTGTCGAACAGGAGCTCGGCGTCCCAATCGTTGAAGGCGAAGTGGTCGTGACCCCGGCCTTCGAGCGGATCGTCATCGTGCATCTGGACCAGCTGTTCGTCATCGACCCAAGCCGTGATGGTACCGCCGCGACGCTCGATACGCAGGTGGTAGGTCTGACCGGGGACGACGCGCTTGGGCGAGCCCTCGACCCTGTCGTCACCGTGCTCGTTCATGCGCGCCAGCACGTTGAGGGTGTTGTGCCAGCCGCCGAAGATCACGACGTAGCTCGTCGCCGTGTACTCCACGCTCTCGGCCTTGCTGACGCCGTCGCCCCAGCACTCGACCTTGATGTCGCCATCGGGGCTCATGCTGCGCACGTCCATCTCGATGCGCGCGTCGCGCGGCAGCGCCCGGCGCAACCACAGAGGCTTGTTGTGAGCGCCCTGCACGTGTAGCCAGCCATCCCGCAGCTCCCAATGGCCGCCGGTGTCGGTCCACAGATCGCCCAGCTGCTCGCGATCGAAATTGTCCGAGAAGCCGCCCACGCCGATCGCGGGATCGCCCTGGGGAGTACATGCGGCGAGCAGCAGAGCCGCGACCAATGGAAGCCAACGCATCGCCCGCAATGTACCCGACTCGCGCCTCGCGCGCGACGCCGACGTGGCCTCCGGCATGGCGTTACGGGTGCGCGGCCCGGGAGATGGCGGTCGCCACGCCGCTCATGGCCGAGCGGACGGCGGCGGAGAGCGTCTCTTCGGCCAGGCGATGCTCCTGCACGCGGCGGTCTCGCTGCCTGGGCTCGCTGCCGGTGGCGGCCCCTCGGAGCATGCCGCGCAGGCTGCGCCCGGGTTCGGCCAGGAGCATCATCGAGACCTCGCAGCGGATGCTGAGATCGCTGCGCTGCGAGTGACGCTCGAGCTTGGCCACGGAGCCATCGAAGCGCAGCGCGGGGATGTGGCGGCGCTGGATCTCCCGCTGCGCGGCCGCGTCGAGCTGCTCGGCCTCGGGGAAGGTCGCCACGCCGCGGAGCACGTTCAGGTGCAAGGCCACCTCGCGCCGCATGCTGGCGCCCAGGACCTCGTCCCCGAATCCGGAGCGGTTGGCCATGTCGCCCAGGATCACGACGTAGCGGACGCTGGGCCAGCTGATGCGTCCGGCGCGGGGCATCACGTTCACAGCGGGGTAGAGCGCACCGGCCAGCATGTTGCGTGGGGCCGCGGTCGGCATCGTGGGCGTGGCGGGCTCGCTCAACGTGCGGATCGAGCGCTCCACCTGCATGCGCACGGCGGCGGATCGATCGCTGCGGGCGCGCGTCAGGGCCGCCAGGGCTTCCGTGCGACCGAGCCGTCCGAGGCCGGTCGCGGCGGCGGCGCGCACGGCGGGGTTGTCGTCCGTGAGCGCGCGCTCGAGGGGTCGACGGGCCGTGGCGTCGTGGGTGTTGCCGAGGGCGAAGGCCGCCTGCACGCGCACTCGGAAGTCGGCGCCCTCACGGAGCAGGCGCTCCATGGTGCGGTGATCCTGTGCGCCACCGGGTACAGCGAGCACGAGGCAGCCAATCGCTACCAACACAGCCGATAGGGCCGTCCGCCTGCTCCGCTTGGGGCTGCTCATGCTCATCCGAAATGCTCAGACCGCGCAGGTCTGCGCTTGTTCGAAGCTTAGGGCGTTTCGCAGGTGGGGAGTCAACCACCCCATGCCCTACATGTCGCCCGAGGCGGCGTTTCCGAAGAGGACAGGTCAGAGAAACGACAGTCTAATGACGCGATACCATGTCGCAAAACGCTCGTTGCGCCCATTTACGACAATTTTATTGCGTAATCGTCAATTTGATGGCCGATGTCCAGCGGGCGGCGCCGACTCGGAGTTGTTCCGAGCATCCTGACTCGAGCCCGGCTCCGTCGCTGGCTCGGCGGCCGCGGTTGGATCGGGGGCGTCTGCGGGCGGCGTGTCTGCGGGCGGCGTGTCCACGGGCGGCGTGTCCACGGGCGGCGTGTCCACGGGCGCGGGCGGATCCGGATCGATGCAGCCGTCCTCGTCCTCGACGCCGTCCATGTCCTCGGCCTCACGCGGGCAGGCGTCCGCGGCGTCGTCGATGCCGTCCCCGTCGCTGTCGCGCGCGGGGTCGGTGCAGCCGTCCTCGTCCGCGTCGTGGCCCTCGAGGGCCTCGTCGTTGGGGCAGCGGTCGTCCGCGTCGGGCACGAAGTCGTTGTCGTTGTCGGGATCCATGCAGCCGTCGTCGTCCTGGAAGCCGTCGATGTCCTCGGGCAGATGCGGGCAT
>JAACVI010000400.1 GCA_009992505.1 Myxococcales bacterium | reverse complement strand
CCTGCGCCAGCGCCGATCCCGAGGGCAGCAGCGTGGCTGCGAGGAGCAGCCAAGAGAACGCGCGTTGCAAGCGTCGCATGCCACCAAAGGCTTGCATGCTTCGTTGGACGCCGCCCGTCCCCGAAACTTCAGGCAGCGGCGCTGGCCCGCGAGAACGCGGTACTGTCCATGGGCCGAGCCTTCGATGCTGATTCGCCGTGCCACACTGCAGGTCCTCGCCCAGCTCGGGCGCGCCGAGACCTCCATCGCCCCCGACGCCCGTCGCCGCGCCTACGCCACGCTCGATCCGCTGATCCGCGGCGTGACCCGTCGTCGCGTGGTGCGTGCGGTGGCCTCGGCGCTGCACGAGACCCAGCTCGCGAACGACGAGGCCCATGTCCACCGCCTCGCCTATCTGCGCGTTCGCGGCGAGCGTGATCTCGCGGCCAACGATCTCGAGCAGCTCCGTGGCCGCTTTCTGGCGGTGGCTGCGCCTACGCCGGGCGCCCTCACGACGTGGTTGCCGCGCGTCCTCGGCCTGGCCGCGCTGCCCTTGCTCGGCGCGTCGCTCTACTTCGCCTTGCGGGCGCCGCCGTCGGTCGATCCCTATGCCACGGCGCAGGTCAGCTCGGGTGCCTACGCGAGCGGCGGTCGCCCGACACCGCCGACCGACGCGCAGCGCCGCGTCCTGCGCGAAGATCTGCAGGGCTACCTGATCGCCCTCCATGCCGTGGGTGCGCAGGAGACGACCACGACCAACGAGGGTCTGGTCGACGCGCGTCAGCGAATCCTCGACGACTCCGTGCGCGCCTTCGGCACGGACACGAGCTCGTTTCTCCACGCGCTCCTGGATCAGAGCGAAGCCATCGCCCTCGAGGGCAACGGCGCCATCGACAGCCACACCCGCGCCGCCGACGCCTTCGACCAGGAGCTCGGTCAGCGCGGCATCGGGCTCTACCTCGACACGGACGTGTGGCTGGGCACGGGTCGCCCGCGTCCGACGATGTCGTCCTTCGAGGTGGAGCACGTGAGCGTGTATCGCAGCGGGACGGTGCGCGTCAGCGCGCTCTTGCTGCGCCGGCTCGACCGCCCGCAGCACAACCAGGGCGTCCTGGGCTACACGCGCGCGGCCATTCGCGACGCCTTGGTGCTGGCTGAACCTGTGGAGGGAAACCTCGTCACCGAGGTGCTGCCGACTCTGGGCGACGCGGAGTCGTACCCCATGGTCGACCCCGAGACGCGCGCCTCGGGCGCACCTTGGGTCGCGAGCCTCGAGACGACGGCGGCTCGCACGCTGCGCTCGGCACTCGGTCATGCCTTGCCCTCGGCCCAGAGCGTGCGCCCGCTGGCGCGACTCTTCGAGCGTCGCCGCGCCGTCTTCGACGCCCTCTCCGCGCGCGTCGATCCCAGCTACTCCGTGTACACGCCACGCAGCTACCGCTTCGACGTCGACGATCTCGGCGTGCTGGCCGACATCAGCCTCAACTCCGAGCGCACGGAGCTCGCGCGCGTCGAGGCGGGTCTCGAGCAGGCGTCGTCGCGCGAACTCTGGGCCCGCCTGTTCTCGATCTTCGTCGCCTCCGTGGAGCGCCACGAGGTGCAGCATCGCCTCGACTTTCTCGCGGACGCCGAGGCGCAGGGCGACGTCCGGGCGCGCTACGAGGTGCGTGGCTCGAGCGAACGAGCCGGCCGGGAGCTCAGCGCCTATCTCGCACAGATCGCGCGCGACGGAGACCTCGCTCCGTCCACGCTCACGCTGCTCGCGAACCACGCGTTCGACCGCCGCGCGCCGCGCATGGCCTATCGCAGCGTCGCCTCGATGACGCTCCAGGGACTGGCGGAAGAGCTCTCGCTGGATGTCGACGCGCGAGCCCCCGGCCCACGTCCTTCACGCGAAGACCTGGCGCAGCTCTACGTCGCCCTCGTGGCGCGTCCTCCGGCCGAACTCTCGGACGCCGCGCGGCGACTCTGGGAGCGCCTGTTCCAGCGCACGCTCCCGCCTCTGGAACGCGTGGGCGAGTAGCGCGGCCTCAGATGCCGAAGTCCATGCCTTGATCCGCCAGCCGCTCCCGGGCGTCGCTGGTGCGGCGGATGGCGCCCAGGGCCGCGAAGCCGAGACCCGCGCCCACGCCACCAGCGATGGGGGCGAAGAGCCCGAGGCAGGTGATGAACCCCTGCGTCGCCGCGAACACGGTCCAGCCTCCGACCACAGGCACGGTCAGCAGGGCCAGGAGTGCCGCGACC
>JAACVI010000399.1 GCA_009992505.1 Myxococcales bacterium | reverse complement strand
CTCACATACCCCCGGTATGCTCGCTCCTCGCGCCTTGCGAGCGGGGCGCCTCGACGCAGGAAGGCGATCAGTTTATTTCGCGCCGCACACTGAGCCTCCGGCGCGATGGGATCATCCCTGCCCGCGTGCGGATCGTGAGGGTGAGCTGCAGTCAGCTCCTCCCGAGAGGAACTAGCCTCTCAACGGAGCGAACAGCGTCTCGACGTCGGCCTCGCTGAGCTGGGGTGACGCGCCCTGGCCGAGGATGGCGTCGGCGAGACCGCGCTTGCGCTCCTGCAGTTCGAGCATGCGCTCCTCCACGCTGCCCGCGACGTAGAGATCGTGGACGAAGACCGGGCGCTTCTGGCCGATGCGGTAGGCGCGATCCGTGGCCTGCGCCTGCGCCTGGGGGTTCCACCAATGGTCGTAGTGGATCACCGTATCGGCGCTGACCAGGTTCAACCCGGTGCCGCCAGCCTTGAGGCTGATCAGGAAGACGTCGGCCTGTCCCGCCTCGAAGGCGTCCACCAGACCCTGACGATCCCGACTCTCGCCCGTGAGCACGAGATGCTTCACGGAGCGCGCCTCGAGGCTCTGGGAGATCAAGGCGAGCATGCTGGTGAACTGGGAGAAGACGAGCGCGCGATGGCCGCCCGCGAGCTCATGTTCGAGCAGCTCGAGCAAACGCTCATGCTTGGCCGACTCGCGCACGAAGCGCGCGGCGTCGAGCTTGACCAGGCGCGGATCGCAGCAGACCTGGCGCAGCTTGGTCAGCGCGCCGAGGATGGGCACGGCGGACGCGGCCAGGCCGTTCTTGGCGATGGTGCGCCGCACTTGGGCGTGGGCCGCGACGCGAATGTGTTCGTACAGATCGCGCTGCTTGCCCACCAGCTCCACCGGCACGAGCACCTGCGTCTTGGGCGGCAGCTCACGCGCGACCTCGGACTTCATGCGGCGCAAGAGGTAGGGCTTCACGCGCTCACGCAGCACGCTCAGACGCTCGGCGTCCGCGGCCTGCTCGATCGGCTGCCGATACCAGGTGCGGAAGTGCTGCGCGCTGCCGAGGAAGCCTGGGCTGAGGAAGTCGAACAGGGCCCACAGCTCGCCCAGGTGGTTCTCCACGGGCGTGCCCGTGAGGCAGAGGCGATGCTCCGCCTGTACCTTGCGCGCCGCCAGGTGGGTGTGGCTGCGTGGGTTCTTGATCGCCTGCGCCTCGTCGAGCACGACGATGTGGAACTCCTGCGCCTCGAAGCGCTCCTGATCGCGCACCAGGATCGGATAGCTCGTGAGCACGAGATCGACCTCGCCCAGCCGCGGATAGAGGCTGTGACGTCCAGGCCCTTGGAGCACGAGCTGGCGCAGAGAGGGCGCGAAGCGCTTGGCCTCGCGCGACCAGTTCTGCACCAGGCTCTTGGGCGCGACCACCATGGCCGGTCGCGTCAGCCGGCCCGCGGCCTTCTCCACCATCAGATGCGCGATCGTCTGCAGCGTCTTGCCCAGACCCATGTCGTCCGCGAGCACTCCGCCGATGCCCTCGGCGACCAGCCCCTGGAGCCAGGCGAGGCCCTCTTCCTGATAGGGCCGCAGCGTGGCGTGCAGACCTGCGGGCGCGAGCTGCTTTTTGACCAGGCGTCGACTCGGGCGGATGCGCTTCAAGGCCTCGGGCACACCCTCGAAGGTGATCGCCTCGCCCTCCTGCGCGAAGAGCTCGTCCAGGGCCGCCACGGCGCCCGTGCCCACGGCGGAGCAGCCGAAGCGCGCGCGTCCCGCGGACTCCCCGTCGTAGAGCTCGACCACCACGCGCATCAGGGCGCGCAGACGCTCCGAGCTGACGACCAGGTGCTCATGGCCGCGCACGGGGATCGCCAGCAGGCGCTGACGGTCGAGCAGGGACTCGAGGCCGCCCTCTCCACAGGCGTCGGCCAAGAGCTCGAGCAGGGTCGGCAGCAGGTCGACGCGGCCCGCCTCGGTGTCGATGCCGAGCTCGAGCTGAAACCAATCGACGCGCTCCTCGACTGGCCGGAGCGAGGCGTACCACTCGGGCGAGCCCTGCGTGACCTGGTGCGCATAGCCCGGGTCGACCTCGACCTCGAAGCCCAGCGCCTCGAGTCGAGGCAGCGCCTCGGCCGTGAAGGCGCAGGCACGATGGACGTCGGAGTCGAGCCGCACGACGTAGTCGGCCTGGATGTCGGGGGGCACGGCGAGGTGCTCGAGGCAGTCGAGCTCCACAGCGCCGAAGCGCT
>JAACVI010000398.1 GCA_009992505.1 Myxococcales bacterium | reverse complement strand
GGGACGAGGGTCTCTTTGATCGAGCGCGGGCTCACCCAGCGTAGGAGGTTGGACGCGGCGCCCGCCTTGTCGTTGGTGCCGCTGGAGCGGCCGCCGCCGAAGGGTTGCTGGCCGACGACGGCGCCCGTGGGCTTGTCGTTGATGTAGAAGTTGCCGGCGGCGAAGCGCAGCTTCTCCATGGCGTGCACGATGACCGCTCGGTCGCGGGCGAAGATGGCGCCCGTGAGGCCGTAGGGGGTGGAGCTGTCCGTGAGCTCGAGCACCTGCTCGAAGTCGGCGTCTTCGTACACGTAGACGCTGAGGATCGGTCCGAAGATCTCCTCGCGCATCAGTCGGTGCTTGGGGTCGTCTACCTCGACCAGGGTCGGCGGGATGAAGTAGCCCACCGAGTCGTCCGGCTTGCCCTTCGTCAGCACCTTGGCCGTCTGCTGCGCGAGCTCGAAGTAGCCTTTGATCTTGTCGAAGGCGCGCTTGTCGATCACGGCGCTCATGAAGTTGCCGAAGTCGCGCACGTCGCCCACGCCGAGCTTCGCGCTGCGCGCGAGCACGTCGTCGCGCACGGTCGGCCACAGCGACTTGGGGATGTAGGCGCGCGAGGCGGCGGAGCACTTCTGGCCCTGGTACTCGAAGGCGCCACGCACCATGGCCGTCGCGAGCTCGGCCGCGTCCGCGCTCGCATGGGCGACGATGAAGTCCTTGCCGCCCGTCTCGCCCACGATGCGCGGGATGGATCGATAGCCCTCGAGGTTCTCGGCGATGCCCTTGTAGAGCGCGCGGAAGGTGCCGGTGGAGCCCGTGAAGTGCAGGCCCGCGAAGTGTTCGCTCGCCAGCGCGGCCCCGCCCTGGATCGGGCCTTCGCCGGGCAAGAAGGAGATCACCCCTGGGGGTAGACCCGCTTCGAGCAGGAGCTGGTAGCCGTACCAGGATCCCAGCGCCGAGGTGTTGGCCGGCTTCCACAGCACGGTGTTGCCCATCAGCGCGGGCGCCGTGGGCAGGTTGAGCGCGATGGAGAGGAAGTTGAAGGGCGTGACGGCGAACACGAAGCCCTCGAGCGGGCGATGATCCGTGCGGTTCCAGAGACCGGGCGCCGACTCGGGCTGCTCCTGATAGATCTGCTCCGCGAAGGCCACGTTGAAGCGCCAGAAGTCGACCAGCTCGCACACGGCGTCGATCTCCGCCTGGTAGCAGGTCTTGCTCTGCCCGAGCATGCAGGCGGCGTTGATCTGCGCCCGGCGACGTCCGGCCAACAGCTCGGCGGCGCGCAGGAAGATGGCGGCGCGCTCGGCGAAGGGCATGGCGCGCCAGGCAGGAGCGGCCTTCTGCGAGGCGGCGATGGCGTCGTTCACGTCCGCGGCCGTGGCCTGATGGACGTGTCCCAACACGTGCGCGTGATCATGGGGCATGACCACGGGAACCGTCTCGCCCGAGCGTCGCTCCTGTCCGTCGACGACGACCGGGATCTGCACCTGCGCGCCGGCCATTCTTTCGAGAGCCTGCTTCAGCTCGGCACGTTCGGCGCTGCCCGGCGCGTAGCTCAGCACCGGCTCGTTCTTGGGAAGGGGGACCTTGGCGTGCGAATCGATCATGAATGGGCTCCTGGGACTTGACCTTCTCTACTACCAAGGCGCGCCCAGGCGAAGCGTCCCCCCCATGAGAAGGCTCACGGGCGGACGCTTGGCGCGTCGCGCTCACACCTGCAGCGGCCACTGGAGCGTCTCGAGCGTGGGCGCGATGTGGTCGAGGGCGTGGCGCACTTCGGGCATGGTCGCGCGCTCGCGTCCATCGCGGCGCAGGCAGCGGCGCAGCACTTCCGCGAGTCCGGCGGTGCGTGGATCCGTGGTCAGGGCGCCGACTCGCGGCGGCATTCCGTCGTGGCTGACGTGGGAGGTGATCAATCCCAGCTCCGAGGGCGCGCTGAAGAGGGTCTGCGTGGTGAGGATCTCGTAGCAGACGCAGCCGAAGGCGTAGACGTCGGCGGGCGCCGCCTCGGCCTCGCCCTGGCTGCGGTCGCTGAGGCCCCAGATCTCGGGCGCGCCGTACTCGCCCGTGCCGCAGCCCGGTCGCAGGTGCCGCCCCGCCAGGCCGAAGTCCACCAGCACGGGCAGCGTGTGCGGGTCGCCGCCGTTGGCGCGCATGATCACGTTCGACGGCTTCACGTCGAGGTGTGCCACGCCGACG
>JAACVI010000397.1 GCA_009992505.1 Myxococcales bacterium | reverse complement strand
GTTGCCCTCGTGGCACTCGCCCTCGCTGGAGGCGTCGTCGGCGACGATGACGACGTCGCGTCCGGGCATGGCGTCGGGTGCGGTGCTCCATGTGCAGCTAACGGGCTCGCAGGCGCCGGGATCGAGCACGCCGGTGGTCGGCACCTGACAGATGCGCACACCCAGCGCGGGGTCGCCGTCGTAGAAGCCGACCAAGAGGCCGGCGCCCACGGGCTCGGTGCCGCGGTTGCACACGTTGGCGGTGAGCGTGGCGATGCCGCGCTCCGCGCACGCCACGGGGGTGCTGCGCGAGGTGAGGTCGGGCGCGGCGTCGGGGATGGCGCTGCCCTGCACGTTCTGTCGGAAGTTGTTCAACCCGGGCGTGGTCCAGTTGATGCCCGCGGCGCTGGTGCGCGGGATGGTGCCGTCGTCGTTCACGTTGGTGACGAAGTAGGCGTGCTGGTTCCAGATCATGCGTGAGCGCACCCAGCGATCGGCGGAGTCGCGATAGACGCGGATGCCGAGGGCGCCGTGCGGGTGCGAGGCGCGGCAGGTGTTGCCGGCGCCGGGCGTGCCGGCGGGCGGCGCGGCGCAGGCGAAGCCATCGCGATCGCAGTCCGTGCAGCAGTCGGCGTCGCTCGTGCAACGACACAGGCCCGAGTCGCAGCTACCGGAGAGACAGTCGCTGTTCTCGCTGCAGTGCAGGCCGGCGAAGAGGGGATCGAGGCCACCCGGATCGAGACCACCGCAGGCGACGCCGCTCGAGGCGCTGCCGCAGTTGTAGTTGTTGCCGATCACGATTTCGGCGTTGAAGTCGCCGTCCACGTCCGCGATCACCGGGTTCTCGTACCAGGTGCAGCTCGAGCGGTACTGGCTGAAGACGACGTCGCCCGTCGCGCCCGAGTAGACGCGCAAGAAGCACTCGTCGCCGTACACCGCCTCGGCGGGTCCGTCGCCCTCGAAGTCGAAGATGCTCGAGCCCGTGACGTTGCTCGAGGCGTCCTGCGAAGGCTGCGCCCAGAGCACGCCGTCGGTCCGTCCAGGGGCGCACTCGCCGACGGGTGTCGCCGTGCAGTCGAGGTCGAAGACCGTGTAGTCGGTGGCGCCAGCCGAGGCGAACTCGGGCCGACCGTCGCCGTCGAAGTCACCGATGGTCGGCGGTCCACCCGTGCCGCCACCGGGCAAGGCGATGGGCCCGAAGACGGTCATACCGTCGAGCGTCTGCAGGCGAACCTGCCCGCTCGAGACCACGGCGACCTCGGGCGCCTCGCTCGGCCAGGCGACGCCGCCGGGGAAGTCTCCGAAGTCGGCGATGGCCACGTGACCCGCGGCCGAACCACCCGGCGACCAGGTCTCCGGTGCCCAAGCGCGCGCCGCATTGTCCCACTGCCACACGCCGTGGCCTTGGACGAGCTCGACGATGCCGTCTCCATCCACGTCGGCGACCACCGAGAAGGTGCCTTGGCTGTAGCCGAAGGTGGTGCCCAGGCTCTGGTCGATCAGGTGGCCTGCGTTGTCGAAGACCATGCCGAAGCGCAGCACCTCGGGCACGCCGTCGTCATCCAGATCGACGAGGGAGGGCCCGGCCCAGCCGCCGCCCGTGGGGTTGAAGGGCGTGGTGCCGTCGGCCGCCGTCGTGGTCCAGAGCACGGCCCAGGCGCTGGTCGCGTCGTCGTAATGGAAGGCGACCATGCCGCCGCCGGCCTTGAAGGCGACGATCTCGGGCTTGCCGTCGCCGTCGAGGTCGCCGATGGCGGGCGGGCAGTCGTGGCAGACCATCTGCAAGGAGCCGAGCTCGGCCTGCTGCTCGCAGCTCGCGCCGTCGAGGATGCGGATCACGCCCGTGGGCTGCTCGCTCGAGCCGTCCGCGCCGTCGTCGAAGACCGCCACGATGGAGGGATGGGGCGGCGCGGCGGGACCGGCGCCAGCGCGCAGGTCGGCGACCATGGGCGTGCCGAGCACGTGCAGATTGGCCGGGAAGGCGTCGCCGGCGGGCGCGACGCTGAACTCGCACTGCACCGTGGGGGAGAAGGTGCCGGCCACGATCACGCGACTGCACGACGGATCGCGGTCATGCCCGGTGGGCACGTCGTAGGGCAGGCAGACGCCGAGCGTGGCGTCGCAATAGCTGTCGTCCGCGCAGTCGTCGCCCGTGGTGCAGGCGGGTCCGGCCGTGGCGCAGACGCCGTCGCTGACGCAGACCTCCGGGTCGACACAACAGGCGCTGCCGCAGGGCGACGTGCAGTCGCCACCGTCACCCGCGTCGA
>JAACVI010000348.1:261-19065 GCA_009992505.1 Myxococcales bacterium | reverse complement strand
ACGAATCCGGACGCGTCGCGCCACGAGACCTCGCGGCGAGCCGCCACGATCGGAGTCTACGCGAGCGAGCGCGCCTCGGGCAGAGTCGGCGACGACGAAGCTCTCGCGGTGCCGGCGAAGCGCCCGACTCTCGGATCGGCTGGCTTCAGATCCGCTCGAGCCGCTCGAAGTCCTGGGCCTTGCGAGGCGTCTTGTCGTGGAAGAAGCCCACCAGGGCGCCCGCGAGTGCGACCGGGATGTCGAAGATGTGGTCGACGTTGGTCACACCCTCTTGCCGCTCACGCTGACGTCTCTCGATCTCGGCGAAGGGCTCCGGCGGCGCGCCCTCGACCGTGAGGTCGTCGACTGCCTGATCGCCCATGTGGCAGAGCGACCACTGCTGCTCGCCGCCCTTCCAGCCGGCCCCGCCGCTGTGCATGACGGTCTCGTGCACGAAGCAGCCCACCGCCACGCCTCCATCGGCTGTGACGCGCCCGAGCGGCATCTCCTCGAAGTAGTAGGGGTTCTCGGCCCGGACGCTCGTGTTCGCGACGATCACGTACCAGCCCGGCAGGGCCACGCCGTAGACGTCGTCGTCGATCACGTCGTCCTCTTCCTCGTGGCCCAAGGAACGGAGCCCGAAGACCTCGTGGATGACCTCGGGGGCGACGTCGCGCACCCCAACCCAGGCGGTCTTGAATCCCATGGCCCGAGTCTACCTCAGCTCAGGGTCCTTTCGCGGTGAGCCCGGGTGAGCGGGACCGTGACGAAGCGGATCGGGGGGACGGTCGCGCAGTCGAACGGGCGTGGTGGCATCGCCCTCGTCGTGTCGGGCCGTGATCAGGCGGGCTCCGCGCTTGAAGGTCAGATACGACCACAACCAGTTGAAGAGCACGATGAAGCGATTGCGAAAGCCGATCAGGTAGAGGACGTGGATCAAACCCCACGCCCACCACGCGAGCAGGCCCGTGAGCTTGATCGAACCCTGGACCACGGCGCGTGATCGACCGATGGTCGCCATGATCCCCTTGTCCCGGTACACGAAGCGCTCTCGCGCTTTCCCGCGCAGATCACGGCGGATCTGCCGCGCCACGTGCTTGCCCTGCTGGACCGCGACAGGCGCGACGCCGGGCAGCGCGCGCTCTTCGCCCTCGGGGACGAACGCGGCCACGTCGCCAAGAGCGAAGATCTCCGGGTGGTCCGGCAAGGCGCAGTGTTCGTCCACCACGATGCGTCCGCTGCGGTCGAGCGGGACGCCGAGCCGCGACACGAAGGAGACCGGCGTGACGCCCGCGGCCCAGACCACGACCGAGGCCTCTACCCATTCGTCGCCGAGCCGCACACCAGCCGGCGTGACGTCCGTGACCTTGGTCGCGGTGCGAACCTCGACGCCGAGCTCTTCGAGCTGCCGCTGCGCGCTCTGGCTCAGATCGGGATCGAAAGCGCTGAGCACTCGCGCGCCCATCTCGACCAGGACCACGCGCACGTCGTCTCGTCGCACTCGTCGGTAGTCCCCCACCAGCACCTGACGGCCGAGCTCGCTGATCGCGCCTGCCATCTCCACGCCCGTGGGTCCACCCCCGATCACGACGAAGGTGAGGATGCCCTTGCGCAGCTCGTCGTCCGCCTCCCACTCGGCGGCCTCGAAGGCCAGGAGCACACGCTCGCGAATGCGAATGGCGTCGCGCAAGTCCTTGAGGCCGTGCGCGTGCTCGGCCCACTCGTCGTGACCGAAGTAGGTGGTCTTGGCCCCGCACGCGACCACCAGGTAGTCGTAGGGCAGCGAGCTGCCGTCCCGAAACCTCAGAAGCCGCTCGTCCTTTTCGATGCGCTGAGCCTCGGCCAGAACGACGCGCACGTTGTCCTGGCGCGAGACCACGCTGCGGATCGGCACGGCGATGGATCCTGGCGCCAGGCTGGCGGTCGCGACCTGGTAGAGCAGCGGCTGGAAGAGGTGGTGGTTCTCGCGATCGACGATCGTCACGTCCACCTTGGCGCCGGCCAACGCCTTGGCGACGTTGAGCCCGCCGAATCCCCCACCCACGACAACGACCTGAGGTTTCTTCACCCGCGACCTTCCGCGCCAGCAGAGCCCACACGAAGATGCCATCAGGCCGGCCGACTCGCGAACCGAATCGCGAACTCCCCGGCGCAAACGACGACGACTGCTTCTCGAGCGAAGCCTCGCTCAGACGGGGACGGCCAGGAGCGTGGAGCCCTCGAGGCGCGCGGCCAGAGCCTTCTTCTCTTCGGCGCGCACGCCGTAGTCGCCGATCATGAAGAGGTTGCCCTCGAATTCGTGACGGTCGTGGAACGCGACCAGGGCGTCCATGGCCGCCAAGAGGCCCGGGCCGCCGGGCGAGGGATTCGGCGCCAGCACGAGGTAGGTCGTCATGTCCGGCGTCACCAGCTGGGTGAGCTCGGTGAAGATGCGCACGGTGTCGTTCGGCAGACCCGAGGGACGAATGCTGTCCGCGGTGACGCGATAGACGTGCTCCGCGGTCACGGCGGTCGTCATGTGGAAGACCACGAGCCGCCGGAAGGTGCGGCCCTGCGACTTGCCGTGCGCTTCGGCCTTCTGCACGGCGCGGCGAATCAAGCGCCCGATGCGCGCACCGCCGACCGCGACCACGACCGTGTCGTCGCCGGTCTCGAGCTCGGCCTCCTCCACCGTCTCCACGACGCGCTGGAAGTAGTGGTGCGCCGCGCGCAGCAGGGGGCGGTGGTTGTAGGCCAGGAGCACGACGCCGACGCCCGCGGCCATGCTCAGGATCAGGCCCTCGAGCGCGCCGAACTGCTCCGCGTATTGGTCGTAGAGACCGAGCAACGCCATGCTCAAGAAGGCGAGCCCGATCACGGCCGAGTAGGGCATGCTGACGCCGCCGAACTGGAAGTTCGGCTTGGCGGTGTAGCCGCGCCGATCGTCCGCCTTGTACTTGCGCAGCAGGATGAAGGCGACCACGCTCGAGAACAATACCAGGCCGAAGCTGGCGCCGTACCAGCGCTCGAGCACCGACGATTCGGCACCCGCCTGACCGCAGAGAAGGAGGATGGCGATGAGCATCATCCAGTGCACGCGCTCGTAGGAGCCACGCTCGTTGGTCGCGAGCACGAAGCGAGGCAGGAGGCTGTCGCGCGCCATCGTCACCCACAGACCGCGCGCACCCGCGAAGCCGGTGTTCGTCGCGGCGAGCAGCATCAACGCCGCGTTGACGACGATGACGAGCTTCCACACGCGACCAAGCCAGGGCAGACCGCTGACGCCCGCGAAGGCCGTGTTGCCCAGGGTGGCGATCAGGTAGCCGGACTCTCCGACGAGCTGCGCCGGCTCGAGCACGAGGAAGAGCAGGATGGCGGTCGATCCGCCGATGAGGAGCAAGATGCTGAGCATCCAACGGTAGATGCGGCGCACGCCTCGACGCGGATCGGCGAGCTCCTCGGGGATGTTCATCACCGACTCGACGCCCGAGGCGCCGAGGATCGACGACCCCAGCGCAGCGGGGAGCAAGGCGAAGCCCAGCGTGGCGAAGCCCGGGAGCACGCGGATGCCACTCGGCTCGACGGCGGAGGGCTCCGGCGGAAGCTCCACTCCCTGCATGAAGTGCTCGAGGTGGGCGCCGTGCATGAAAAGGTAGACGACGCTGGCCAAGATGGTCACGGCCATGACCAAGAGGTTCACCAGGAAGATCGTCTTGCTGACCTTCACGCTCTCGCGCAGGCCGTAGTTGTTCAGACGAAAGAGCAGCACGAGCGGCGCGAGCATGACCACGACGTGCGCGGGGAAGATGGTCGAGAGCGCCAGCGCGCATACGGTGGTGACGCCCACCAAGATGACGGTCGTGCGCCACTGCTTGGGCATGACCCAGACGCCGAAGCCGATCGCGGGCACGGCGCTGGCCAGGATCGAGATGGGCACCTGCGCCGGAAAGGCGTCGAAGAGCGACATCAAGTAGTCGGAGTAGCTCAGCAGGCTGACGATGGCCGTGGCCACGTAGGAGAACGAGATGACCACGCCCACCACCGCCGCCGCCACCGTGGCCCAGCGACCGAAGCGACTGAGCGCGTAGCGCGTCATCACATAGGTGCCGCCGTTGGAGAGCGTGAGCAGCACGGCCTCGATGTAGAGCGGCGCGAGCAGGAAGAGCAGGAGGTAGAGCCCGATCTGAAACGCGGGCGTGGCGTAGCCGACGCCCGCGACGATGAGCGCGCCCGACGAGTAGAAGAGCGACGTCAGCGGATCGGGACCGACCAGGAACAGGCCGTCTTTCCATGACAGCTTGGGTTGCTCTGCGTGAGCGTCGAGGGCGGTGGGCAAGGGACTCTCCTTCGGCTTGTCCAGCAGCACGAGCGGCGAGGTTACCTGCTGTGCGTCGAGCACGCCATGCGCGAGAATGGCCAGCTCCGAGCCCTCGGCACGGGCATGTTCGCTAGCGGCGCTGAGGCGGCCCCGGGATGGCCATCCCCGGCGTGACCTGGATGCAGGGCGCCAACCCCCGCCAACCCTGGTTGTCGCCGGCCCACCGCACTGCTGCGTCGAACTCGCCGAGGCACTCCTTGCGGTGCCGCTCGAACCACGCCCGCATCAGAGCCGCGCGCACATGCGTCGCCATCTCGGCGGGCGCGTCACCGACGCCACCCTGCTGGTGCCACGCCGCCACGATGTCGGCAGAGGACGGCTCTGGGGTCGCCAGCTTCGAGAGATCTTCTTCGACCTTCAGCGTGTAGGTGAAGCCCACGGTGGTTGGTTTTTCGCATGCGGGGATGGGGCATGCCACAGCCTGGGAGCACGCCGGCGCCTCACTCCGGCCTGTGACATGCGGCTTCGAGGTTGTAGCCGTCGGGGTCGAGCACGAAGGCGCCGTAGTAGCCGGGGTGGTATTCGGGGCGCGGGCCAGGGGCGCCGTTGTCCCTGGCGCCTGCGGCCACGGCGGCGGCGTGGAAGGCGCGCACGGCGGCGCGGTCTTTGGCGACGATCGCGACGTGGGTGGGCTGCACGGTGGCGCTCGGACGCAGCCACAGCGTGGGCTTGGCGCCCGCACCGAAGCCGCACACTTCGTCGAAGGGCATGTGCGGTACCTCGGCTCGACTCACGACCTTGGCGATGCCGTAGCCCAGACGCTCGAGCACGGCGAGGTAGAAGGCCTTGCTGGCCGCGTAGTCGCTCACGAGCAGGGTGAGGTGGTCGATCATCTTCGTCTCCGTGGTCTGTCGGCGCATGTAGGGCGCCGCGGGGGAGGATCGCCAGAGGGGAATCGAAGGTCCAGACGGGGGTGGAGGCGACGACCGACGGCATCTGGTGCGCGAGCTTCGTCCGCAGAACGACCGAGAAGTGCCCGCGACGTGCGCGCATGGACGCGCCGATGCGCCCTGCGTTGCTTGGATGCGCCCCACCGCTACCCTGGACGCAACATGTCCTCCCTCGTCCAGCCCGTCGCACCGAAGAGCCTCGAAGCGTGGCCCACTCGGCGCCTGCGCGCGTTGCGAGCCAAGCTGTTGTGCTGTGAGGAGAGCCTGGAACAGAGCGACGTGCAGGAGACCTCGGAGTTCGACGGAGTTCGACCCATCTGTCAGTCGTTTCAAGGACGACTGGCGCTGGCAGGAATTGTACGCGGCCACGCTGGCCCTGCTGAACACGCGCGAGCACGTGCCCAGCGGGGACGAGCGCAAACGTGTCCGCGGTCGAGAGGCCGCGCAGGCTCGGGGCCGCGGCCGCCAGCCGCGGGCGAAGCGCTGATGGGGTGAGCCCCAACCGCCGACCGAGCCCAGCGGTTGGCCATGCGCTGCTGTAGGTCCGCATGGGCTGGTCGCGGCGTGCGGCCGGTCGGTGTGTACGTTCTTTTCGCCCGGGCGGATCAATCGCGATTGCTTTGATCATTCAGTTGCGATGATTCTTGACATGGCCACCCGCCGTGCTATTCATGCGTTCAGTGCCAAGGGGTGATGCACAGCATGTGGGAGTGGGGAGTTGCCGGGTCGACGCAGGTGCCGACCGGCTCGCGGAGTTGGACGCACGTCTTGCGGTTCTGGGCCGTCGCGAGGCGGCGATGCGCCTCCGTGTCGGGGAGCTGTTGCATGCGCTGGGTGAGCGCTACCGGGAGCTTGCATTCGCGTCACTGGGGGCCTACTCGCGGGAGCGATTGTCGCGGTCCCAGGGCTGGGCGCGGGATTCTCGCATGGTGGCCAAGAGGGCGCAGGAGCGCCCGGTGCTTCGGGAGGCGTTCGTGCAGGGGCGCATCTCGTGGAGCGCGCTGGAACTCCTGCTTCGGCATGCGCCGACGGAGCCGGGCGATGCGCCGGACGCGGACGCAGAGCTCCTCGACGCGGTGGAGGGGCTGACGGTGCGGGAGCTGCGGGAGGTGCTGCGGACGGGCGCGGACCGAGGCGTGCTCGAGGGTGATAAGTCTCCCGATAGTGAGCCTGAGCGGGTGCATGTATTGCAATTGACACTCCGGCGCGAAGACGCGCTCGCGATGGCCGAGGCGGAGGCGCTGATTCGTCACGTCGACGGCCTGGGTCCGAGTGGGACGGGGCTCGACGACTGCTGGCTCGAGCCGCTGCTCGCCGAGGGACAGACTTCGCTCTTCGACTTCCTGCCCGCTGGCGATCCGGTAGTGTCGGAGCGCATCGCCGGGCAGTTCGCGCACAGACGACGAGTGCGCGAGGAGGCCGCGGCGCGGCTCGCGCATGAGGAGGAGCGAGCGGAGCGGGCGCTCGGTCTCGGGGCTCCGAGGGACGCAGGCGAGGAGGGCGACGAGGGCGTCGAGTCAGCCGAGATGTTCGGAAGCGAGCTGCCGCGGTGCCCACGCGCCATCGACGCCGAGCTTCGCGCCCTGTGCCGTGAACTGGACTTGGCGGACGTGGCGTTCGCGGGAGTGGCCGATCACTTCTGGCGCATGCGGGGCTGGCGCGCGCTCGGCTACGCGAGCGATACGCAGTACGCGCGCGAGCGGCTTGGGATGTCGCGCTCGAGTGTGCGACAGCGCATGGGGCTCATTCGGCGCGTGGGCGAGCGCTCGGCCTTGGTGCGCGCTCTCGCCGCGGGGCGCGTGGGGTTCGAGGCTGCGTGTCTGCTGTCGCGGGCCCTGGCGCGGCGGGGGACGAGCCGGACGAGCCCCCGCCGCACGCGCGATACGGTCTCCAACGGGGATGATGCGTGGATCGAGCGGGCGGAGGCGCGGACGTACAAGCATCTGCGCGAGGACGTGGCGGCCGCGCAGCTCCTGGCGCGGCTGGAGGGGCGATCGCTCTCGGAGGGGCCGCCGACCGATGAGGAGCTGAAGCGCGTGCGAACGATGGAGCGGGACGCGAAGTCGGGTGACGCGGCGCGCGAGGTGCTGATGGACGTCGAGGGCGAGGTCTCCCGCCCGGTGGCCGTGGTGCAGATGTCCGTCGTCCTGCCTATCGCAATGACGCATCGCTTGGCGTCGAGCGTGGTCGTGCCCGCGGAGGCGGAGTGCGGATCGTTGCGTCACCTCGGCTACACGACCACGAGGCTCCGGCTGAGCGAGGAGGTCGCGCTTCACTTCCGGCAGGTCGAGGCCGCGTACGGTCGCTCGGGCTTGCCTGGACGGTTCGTGCCCTTCCTGGTGAGCGCGTTGTTTCAGGGTCTCGGCGGGCTGGTCGGGGATCGCAGCAAGTGGGAGGCCATTCACCGCCGTGACATGTACGAGTGCAGCTGCCCCGTGTGCGAGAGGCAGGACGTGACGCTCCACCACGTGACGTATCGCTCGCAGGGCGGCGGTGACGAGCCGGAGAACCTGCTGAGCCTGTGCAGCTTCTGCCACCTCGACGGCGAGCATGGCGGTCGACTGCGTGTGCGCGGGAGCGCGAGCGAGCCCGTGTTCGAGTTGGGGCCACCGAGCGCGCCGCTGCTGGTCGTGCGTGGGCGAGAGCGGGTGGCGGCGTAGGGGGTCCACTGAACAACCGCGTACGCCTGACGTCCAAGCGGCATGCTCGTGGCCGCCACGCGAGGGTTCTGTCTCTGGGCGCTCACGCTCGCCGGGCTCGCTGGCCTCGCGGCCCCGGCTCCGGCGCTGGCGCAGACGCGCGCAGACGAGGTCGTGGACGCGCCCCTCGGGCTCTTGAACCGCGAGGAGCGACGTCTGCTCTCGCCTGCGCTCGACGACGGCCCGGTGCTGCTCGTGGATCGGCTGCCCGAGGACCTGCCCGCCATCGTGCTCGCAGCGCGCGTGCACGCCTCCCCAGCGCAGGTGATGAACGTGCTCACGCGCCCCGAGAGCTATCCGCACTTCATGCCCGCTCTGGATCATGTGCGAGTGACGTCGCGGCGCGGCGCGCAGCTGGCCTACGACTGGTCCTGGCGTCTGGCGGTGTTCACGCTGCGTGGCCAGAACGTGATGACGACGCTGCCGGGCTCGACTGCCCGGGGCTATCGCCTCGACGTGCGGGCCACGGGGGGCGACCTCGGCGTGGGCCGCATGACCTGGCGCGTTCACCCCGATCCGGCGGGCTCTCTGGTGGTGTTCTCGTCGCGGCTCGACATGCGCGACGCCAACTGGGTCAGCGGGCGACTCGAGGCCGGCGGGCGCAGCGTGAACCGCAGCATCAACATCGCCCTGGCCACGGTGATGCTGATGGGGAGCGCACGCGAGGCCGAGCGCGTGGCGGGCTACCAGAGCCCATCACCTCCGTCCGAACGGCCACCGATGACGATGGCGACCATGGACCTCGACGCGCTGACGCCGCTCCTGGCCCGTGGAGACCTGGCGTTCTTCCACATGCGGGGCGACACGCTGGACGAGGTGACCGTAGCCGCGCGCTTGCTCACCACGGTCGAGCCCGCCCAAGAGGTGCTGAACGACCCCGAGGCCTTCAGCCGCTCGCTCATCAACGGCGCACACGCCGAGGTGCTCGAGCAGAGCGACGAGGGCACGCTCTTCGACTGGGGCGTGTCCTTGCCTCTGATCGGCGTCGACGGACGCATGCGCCTCTCGCACGACGGCGAGGCCATGACCGTAGAGGGCGTGTCGGGCGCGCTCGAGCACGGACGCTGGCGCTTCGACACGCACCGCTTCCCCTCGGGGGAGGGCTGCATCTACGGCGTCGGGCGCTTCGACCCGCGCGAGACGTCGGCGATTGTGCGCAGCCTGATCGGCGACGACGCCTTCTTCGCCCACGGCCTGACCGCCGCCATGCAGATCATGGTGGTGCGCTCGATCCGCAAGCGCGCGATCGAGCGAGCCGTCGCGGACGCCGCCGCCGCCCACGCCGCCGGCTGAGTCGACGACGCCCCGGAGGGCGTTTCCCTCGACCCGTGAGCACGCTACCGTGCGTGCATGCGATGGCTCTTGATGGTCCTTTTCGTGCTGGCGGGTTGCGGTGACGACAGCGGCGGCGACGCGTCCACGGACGCCTCCCACGACTCCGCGGCGGACGCCTCGCTGGACGCTTCCACGACCTGCGACTCCGTCCCGGCGCTCGAATTAGGAGACGCCATGGGTGACGCAGATCCGCTCGGCTCGGACGCCACCGAGGCACGCGCGGGGAGGCTCTCGGCCGACGACTTGCCGCCCGATCCTTCGCGCCTCTTGACCTGGGAGCCCGGCGATTTCGTGCTCGCAAACGACCGCATCGCCGTCGTGATCGAGGACGCGGGCGCCTCGGATGGCTTCGACCCCTGGGGCGGGAAGATCGTGGGCATGGCTCGGGTCGAAGGCGGGCGCATGATCGAACCCGCGGACTTCAACGAGCTCATCCCCGGGGTCGGTCGCTTCAGCGTGGAGACGGTTTCGGTGACGGTGATGGAGACGGGCAGCGGCGGTGCGCGCGTGCGCGCCGTGGGCATGCTCCACGCCGTGCCCTTGGTCGACGCGGTAGCCAGCGTGCTCGCGCCCGGCGAGCTCTCCGATCTCGAGGTCGCCATCGACTACCGCCTCGCGCCCGGCGCCGACTACGTCGACGTCGCGTACTCCCTGCGCAACCTGCGCTCCTTCGACCGACGCACGCCGCAGCTCTTCTTCATGCTCCAGAGCTCGCGCATGCCTCGCTTCGGTCCCGACCAAGGCTTCTTCCTCTCACCCGACGCGCAGCTGCCCTGGCTCGGCTTCGATGACGACGACGCCACGAGCTACGCGGTGGAGTTTCGACCCGGTCCCATCGGCTCGCCGCTCGAGGTGAGCGGAGGCGCGCTCTTCGTCGGCGACCGCCTGAGCGCCGCGGCCTGCGCCGTCACGAACATCGACTACTACCACCTGCACCTGGGTGGGCCGGGCATGAGCGGCCTGCGCGCGGCCATCTGGCACACGGAGGGCGTGGCCAGCGAGCGCATCGAGGGCGTGGTGCGACAGGCGGACGGTGAACCCGCGGCGGGCGTGCGCGTGCACGCGGAGAGCGCCGACGGGTCGCACTACTACACACGCGACCTCACGGACGCGAGCGGGCGCTACGCCCTCGACGTGCCGAGCGGTTCGGATGTGCGCTTGCGCGCGTGGCGTCGCGGCGAGGGCGTCGTGGGCCCGGTCGCCGGGCCGGACATCACCTTGCCCGCCATGGGCGCGATCGCCATCAGCGCCACGGACACCTCGGGCGTCGCCCTCCCGGTGCGCATCCAGACCCGGCCCCTTGCCGGTATGGACGGCGACGGCGAGCCGCCCGAGCGCTTCGGTGAGCTCCAGGGTCCACCGCACCGCATGTACAACATCCACTCGGCCAACGGCGTGGCGGAGCTGCGCGTGCCGCCGGGGACGCACCGCGTGATCGTCAGCCACGGCTACGAGTACGAGATCTTCGACAGCGACATCGACGTCGCCGCGGGTGCGCGCGTCGAGCTGAACGTGCCGCTCGAGCACGTGGTCGACACCACGGGCGTCATGTGCGCGGACTTCCATCTGCACACCAACCGTTCGCCGGACTCCCCCGACGGACCCGAGCTGAAGCTGCGCGGTGCGGCCGCCGAGGGGCTCGAGATCGCGTGCCGCTCGGACCACGACTGGATCACGGAGTGGGACACCATCGCGCAGCACGAGGGGCTCGCGGACTGGGTCTTCGGCGTGACCTCGCTCGAGGTCACCTCGCCCATCATGGGCCACTTCGGGGTCGTGCCCGCGCGCGAAGACGCGACGCCCAATCGCGGCGCCGTGCAGTGGTGGGAGCGCGACGCCTCGGCCATCTTCGACGACGTCTACGCCATGTCCACGGATCCCGTGCTGGTCGTGAACCACCCGCGCTTCACCGGGCTCGGGTACTTCGACTTCGCTGGCTACGATCCGGTGACGGGCTCGGTGGCGAACGGCGAGATCTGGGACGACCGCTTCCGCGTGATCGAGGCCTTCAACGAGTCGAGCTTCGACGGCTCGGCCGAGGTGGTGCAGGACTGGTTCTCGTTCGTGAACCGCGGCGTCCGCATGTTCGCCGTGGGCTCCTCCGACTCCCACGTGATCGTGGGCAAAGATTGGGAGGTGGGCTACCCGCGCACCTGCCTGCGCCTGGGCGTCGACGACGCGGCCACCCTGCGCGCCGGCGGGGGCGAGGACCTCGTGCGCGACACCACGCGCGCGGGCGCCTTCTTCGTCAGCGGCGGCATCTACATCGACGCGGTCGCGCGAGGCGGTGTGCGTCCGGGAGGCGAGCTCACGGGCGCCACGGCGCCCGAGTCCATCGACGTGCGCGTGCAGGCCGCGTCCTGGATCCACGTCGACGCGTTGGAGATCTACGTCGACGGCGCGCTGGTCGACACGCTGCCCATCGCACCGAGCACGGACGTCGTGCGCTTCGACCAGACGCTCGAGGTCACGCCTGGACACTGGGTCGTCTTCCACGCCAAGGGCGACGAGCCCCTCGGTCCCGTCCAGCAAGGACAGACGCCCTTCGCCGTGACCATGCCGATCTTCATGACGCCCTAGCGGCGCCACGACGCAAGCACGCGCCCGAACGTAGGGCAGGGGCTCGTCCCTGAGGATTGGTCACAAGTGCGATTGCAGGCCGAGGCCCTCGTCCCCCGCCGCTGGCCGGGCTGATCTACGCCGTAGCGCCGGTGAGCACGTAGACGTGGGCCACGGCCTCGTCGAGCTTGCTCGGGTCGCTACCGCCCGCCTGCGCGAAGTCGGGTCGCCCGCCGCCGCCGCCACCGACGATGGCCGCCGCGGCCTTGACCACGTCGCCCGCCTTGAAGCGCGACATGGCCTCCTTGCTCACGCTGCACACCAAGAGCGCTTTGCCCTTTGCCTCGCCGCCGAGCAGCACGACCGCGGGTGCGAGCTTGTCCTTCAGCTTGTCCGCCATCTCGCGCAGCGCGCCGGGGTCGCTCAGGCCGACCTTGGCACCGAGCACGCGGATGCCGTCGATCTCGCGCGCCTGGCTCGAGAGGTCTTCGCCGCCGCCCTCCATCATCGTCTGCTCGAGGCGCTTGATCTCGTCCTTCAGCGCCTTCTCTTCGCGCACGACCCGTTCGACGCGCGCCATCAACTCGGCGGGGCGCGCCTTGAGCTGCTCGGCGATGGCCAGGAGCTCGTCTTCTTGTTCGCGCAAGCGCGCCAGCGAGCGCAGGCCGGTCGTGGCCTCGATACGGCGCACGCCGGCCGCCAGGCCCGCCTCGCTCAGGACGGTGAAGAGGCCGAGGTCGCCGGTGCGGAAGGCGTGGGTGCCACCGCACAGCTCGAGCGAAGGCCCGATGCGCAGCACGCGCACGACCTCGCCGTACTTCTCCTCGAAGATGCCGATGGCGCCGCGGGCCTTGGCCTGGTCCATGGGCAGAACGTCGGTGACGATGGGCGTGTTGGCGAGGACGGCGTGGTTGACCAGATCCTCCACGCGGCGCAGCTCCTCGAGACTCAACGCCCGCGTGCCGCTGTAGTCGAAGCGCAGACGCTCGGGACCGACCAGCGAGCCCTTCTGGGCCACGGTGGGCCCGATCACCTCACGCAGCGCCCAGTGCAGGAGATGGGTCGCGCTGTGGTTGCGACGCGTGGCCGCGCGGGCCGTGTGATCCAGCTCGAGGGACACGCCCTGACCGAGCTCGAAGTGCCCCTGCTCGACGCGCCCGACGTGGACGTACAGCTCTCCCGCGGGGATCTGCGAATCCGTCACCGCGAAGCGCGCCTCGCCCGCCCGCAGCATGCCCTTGTCGCCGAGCTGTCCGCCCTTCTCGGCGTAGAAGGGCGTGGCGCGCGTGACGACTTCGCCCTCGTCGCCCTGCTCCAGGCGCGAGACCTCCACGCCGTCCTTCAACAGCGCCACGATCTCGGAGCTGCCCTCCTCGGCCTCGTAGCCCGTGAACTCCGTCGCGCCCACGCGCTCGGCGACGGCGTGATGGACCTCGGCCACGGCGGCGTCGCCGACCTTGGAGCCGCGGCTGCGTTCGCGTGCGCGCTCCATCTGGGCGTCGAAGCCCGCCTGGTCGAGGGCGAAGCCGCGCTCGCGACCGATCACCTCCTGGAGATCCAGCGGGAAGCCGAAGGTGTCGTAGAGCTCGAAGGCCACGGCGCCGGGCAGGGTCTTGGCCTCGCCCTCCCCCTCCCAGCGCTCGTTCTGCTCGAGCAGATCGAGCCCGCGATCGAGGGTGCGACGGAAGCGCTCCTCCTCCTGACGCGTGATGTCCTCGATCAGCGCGCGCTGCTCGCGCAGCTGCGGATAGGCCTCGCCCATCTCGTCCACGACCTTCAGCGCGACGTGATGCAAGAAGGGCTCGCCGATGCCCAGGCGATGTCCGTGACGAATCGCGCGGCGCATCACGCGGCGCAGCACGTAGGGCCGACCGTCGCGATCCGGGAAGATGCCCTCGGAGATCAGGAAGGCGGTGGTTCGCGCGTGGTCCGCGATCACGCGCATGGAGACGTCGTCGTCCGCGATCGTGCCGCCATAGGACTTGCCACTGATCTCGCTGGCCAGCGTGACCAGCGGCTTCAGCAGATCCGTGTCGTAGTTGCTGAGCACGTTCTGGGCGACCACGGCGGCGCGCTCGAGGCCAGCGCCCGTGTCCACGCTGGGCGCGGGCAGGGGCTTCAGTGTGCCGTCGGGCTGACGGTCGAACTGCATGAAGACGAGGTTCCAGAGCTCGAACCAGCCGCGTCCGTCGGGCGTGGGCTCCTCGCCGAAGGTGCGCGGGTCGACCGGGCCTTCGCCGAGCTTGTAGTGGATCTCGGCGCAAGGACCGCAGGGGCCCGTGTCGCCCATCTGCCAGAAGTTGTCCTTGGCCGGGCAGCGGATGATGCGCTCCTCGCCGAAGCCCGTGACGTCGCGCCAGAGCGCCGCAGCCTGCACGTCCTCTTCGCCGTAGCCCTCTTCGCCGCCGAAGACGGTGATCACCATGCGCTCGGGGTCGAGCTTCAGCACCTCCTGGTAGAAGTCCCAGGCGAACTGGATGGCGTCCTTCTTGAAGTAGTCGCCGAAGGAGAAGTTGCCGAGCATCTCGAAGAAGGTGTGGTGACGCGCGGTGACGCCCACGTTCTCGAGATCGTTGTGCTTGCCGCTGATGCGGATGCACTTCTGGCTGGTCGTGGCGCGCTTGTAGTCGCGCGTCTCCTTGCCCGTGAAGAGATCCTTGAACTGCACCATGCCCGCGTTGGCGAACATGAGCGTGGGATCATTCCCCGGGACGAGGGGCCCCGAGGGCCTCCTCTCGTGCCCGCGGGCGGCGAAGAAGTCGAGAAAGGACCGGCGAATCTCGGCAGACGACGTCATGGCGGGACGTGCTAGCGCCCACCTGCCCCCGGCGCAACGAGCATGATCAGTGCTGTCGAAGGCGGCCGGGCTTCAGCGGATCGAGACGTCGAGCTCGCCCGGGGCGCAGCGGCCGGGTTCGGACTCGTCCGTGTCGCGAAAGCTGTCGAGGATGATGAAGTACTCGCCCGGCTCCAGGTGGAGCTCGATGCGCGAGTTGCGCGTCCCGGGCCGATCGTCATTGCAGGCCAATTCCGAGCCGCGATCGGCGCACGCCGTGCGCAGGTAGACCAGCGCGTCGAGATCGGCGCCGCCCGCCACGTCGTTGAAGTCGATGCGGTAGGTGTTCGCCACGGGCACGTCGAGCCGCAGGATGCGATCGCCCCCGGAGATGTCGACGCGCGTGCAGCCGGTGACAGGCGTGGCGTCGTCACCGCCGCTGCAGTTGTCGAGGGTGATGCGACCCGTGGTGATGGTGCCGTCCACCGTCAACTCGCAGGGCTTCTCCGGTCGACACGCGCCCGTCGTCGCGTCGCAGCCACGCGCACAATCGAGGAGGGTCTCCGACACGCCGCGCGCGTCGCAGCGCGTCTCCTCGGTGGTCGAGGAGCAGCTCGAGGCGTTGGGCGTGCACACCCACTCCACGCACAGGGGCGCGCCCGAGCTGTCGTCGCAGTAGGCGCTCAGGGCCGTGCAGACCTGTCGGCGGGGCGTGCCCATGTCGCAGACGACGCGCGTCTCGCCCTCGCAATGGTCGGCGCCGCTGCAGCTGAGGCCCGAGTCGTCGACCCCGGTGTCGACCAGGCCCGTGTCCGCCGTGCCGGTGTCCGCCACGCCCGTGTCGCGGACGCTCGTGTCCGGCGTGCTCGTGTCGCGCGCGCCACCGTCCGCCGCGGCGTCTGTCCCGCCCGGGCCGGCATCGAAGTCCGGGGAGAGCCCGCCCGTGGGCAAGGCGCAGCCGCAGACCAGCGCCAACACCACCGCTCCTCTCGACACGCGCACCATGACCCCCACTGTACGGGCATCGGGCCCGGCCCGCACCTTCCACCTGTGGCGCGTAGGCCGTGCGCGCTCGCGTGCTCGCCTCAGTACTCGTAGCCGACCATCAGGCCGAGGCGCACGTAGCCGTCCTTCACCGGGTCGGAGAAGCCGCCCGTGAGGTTGCCGGAGGCGTCGGTGGGCCAGGGCTCCCAGAGCGTGTCGGGTGCGCAGGCGTCGGTGCTGTCCGGCTCTCGGCAGGCGGTCTGTCCCCGGAACGTGGTCTTGAAGCGGAAGTACTCGACGCTGACGCGCGCGAAGACGCCGTCGGCGATGGGGAAGAGCTCGCTCTCGAGGTCGAGCCCGAGGGAGAAGCCGCCGGTGCTGCTGGTCTGGGTGCCCCAGATGCGCTTGCCTTCGTCGCCCACGCCCAGGCCCGCCAGGTAGGCGAAGCGCGCGCCGAGGGTGAAGAGGCGCGGCGCGACGTCGTAGCGGAAGCCCGCGCCCAACTTGATGTGGCTGTAGGCCAGGGTCGGCACGATGGACGCGCCGTCGACCAGGGCCAGGTCGTTCGAGGCGAGCGCGAACTGGAAGCTGCCATAGCCCACGTCGGCGAAGATCGTGGTGTCGTCGTCGATGCCGTAGCGCAAGCGCGCACCGAGATAGAGCTCCGTCTCGGTCGTGGCCACGGCCACCTCGGGCGTGGGCGAGGTGCAGCGCACGTTGCCACCGCACGCCGGGGCGTTGGTGGTGAGCCCGACGGAGTGGCGATAGGAGAAGAGGAAGCCCAGGTAGGGGAAGGCGGCTTCTTCGCCGAAGCTGCCTGGATAGAGCTCGATCCCGAGGCCCGCCTCCATCGCGCCGAGGCCGGCGCTCTGGTAGCTGCGTCCCTCCGGGATCAGGGAACCGCCAGGGGCGCCTCCACGCAGGACCGGATCGACCAGGGCCTCGGAGCTCATGGAGCGGCGCAGGGTGCCGACCAAGAGCCCCACGCGCAGGGCGCGCCAGCGACCGGGTGGAGCCGAGGGCGTGTCGTCCTCTTCGGGTGGCTCGGCCAGCTCGGGCTCGTCGTTGCGCGCGTACCAGGGCTGGGCGTTCGGGTCGACGACGGGTTGGGCCTGGACCGGAGTGCCCGGCTCGGTCTGCTCGAGCAGTGAGCGGATACGGGCGTAGCCCACGCGACGCACGGTGCTGAGCGCGCCCAGAGTGCGCCCGGTGATGCTGGCGGCGCCGACGCGGCTGCCGTCCGCGCCCGAGTAGACGCTGATCGTCAGCACCCAGCGGCCGCGCCTGCGGCTGGCCGAGCCACGGACGAAGGCGGAGATGTTGGCCGCGGCGCCGACCGCCGCGTACTGCGACGGCTGGATCGAGCCGTGGATGCCTTGCGCCTCGGCGGCGGCGTCGACCTCCGCAGAGGGCACGACGACCACATCGTTCTCCTCCTGCAGGCTGCGGATCATGTCGCCGCGCAGAGAGCTGCCGTGGGGTCCCACGAAGGACTGCACGGAGACGCGCCGCTGCGCCGACGCCAGCCCGGGCTGGCCCGCGACGTAGAGAAAGGCCGAGCAGGCCAGGATGCACGCGATCGGTCGAAGCACGACCGGCAGCCTAGCAAATCCATCGGAAGTTCCGAAGGACTCCGGACCCTGGCCAGGTCCGGCAGCCCCGCTCGGGCCGACCCTACGATGTCCGTGGGCGCGGCGGCTCCGACTTGCTATGCCCTGGGCGTGCTCACCTGCCTACGAGTCCAGAACTTCGCCATCATCGATGAACTCTCCGTGGAGCTCGGCCCGGGACTGAACGTGTTCTCGGGCGAGACGGGCGCGGGAAAATCCATCCTCGTGCGCGCGCTGTCGCTCATCCTGGGCGAGAACGCGAGCGGCGACCTGGTGCGGCGCGGCGCCGAAGAGGCCGAGGTCGAGGCGCTCTTCGAGCTCGACGCGGATCCCGAGCTCAGACTCGCGCTGAGCGAAGCGGGCCTGGCCGCGCAGGACGAGCTGGTGATCCGTCGCGTGGTCAAGACCACGGGCCGCAGCCGCGCCTACATCGACGGCAAGCTCGCGAGTCGGCCTCAGCTCGCCGCCCTCAGCGCGCGCCTGGTCGACATCTCGAGCCAGCACGCCCACTTCGGTCTGACGGACGCGCGCACGCACCTCGGCTACCTGGACGCGTTCGGCAAGCACGACGGCCAGCTCGCGGAGGTCGCGTCCGACTTCGAGGCGCTGAAGCAGGCGACGGCCGAGCTCGCGAAGCGACTGCAGGCCTCGCACAAGCGCGGCGAGCGGGAAGACCTGCTTCGCTTCCAGCTGGCCGAGATCGACGCGCTGGCGCCCGAGCCCGGGGAAGACGCGGAGCTCGGAGTGGAGCGCGAGCGTCTGCGGCACGCCGAGCATCTGCTCTCGTCGACGCAGGAGGCCGAGGCCTCGCTCTACGCGGACGATGGCGCCATCACCGAGCGCCTGGCGCACGTGGCCCAGGAGATCGCCGAGGCGGCGGCGCTGGATCCGGCGCTGGCGCCGCTGGTCGAGCAGCTGCGCGATGCGACCTCGCAGCTCGAAGACGCGGCGCGGGAGCTGGGCGCCTACGCACGCAAGGTCTCGCTCGATCCGGCGCGCCTGGCCGAAGTGGACGAGCGCGTGGAGGCGCTGAAGCGGATGAGTCGCAAGCATGGTGGCAGCCTGGAGGCGGCCTTGGCCTTCGCGGAGGACGCGCGGGCGGAGCTCGAAGCCCTGGGCGATCTCGAGGCCGGGATCGCGCGCGCGGAGGCGGAACGCGATCAGGCTCGCGAGCGCGCGAAGAAGTCGGCGCTGGCGCTGCGCGAGGCGCGCAAGAAGACGGCCCTGCGCATGGGCAAGCTGATCGGCGTGGAGCTGGGATCCCTCGGCATGGGCGACGCGCGCGTGGTGGTGGCCTTGGCGCCCCTGGAACGTGACGGCGGCGAGCTCGAGGTCGAGGGCGCCAAGCTGACGCGCAAGGGCATCGACCGCTGCGAGCTCTTGATCGCGCCCAACGTAGGCGAAGAAGCCAGACCGCTGTCGAAGGTGGCGAGTGGCGGCGAGCTGAGCCGCGCGATGTTGGCGATCAAGCGCGTGCTCGCGGACCTCGGGCCCGCGGGCCTCTACGTCTTCGACGAGGTCGACTCGGGCGTGGGCGGCGCGGTGGCCGAAGTGCTGGGCCGCAAGCTCGCCGACGTGGCCAAGCATCGCCAGGTGCTGTGCATCACCCATCTGC
>JAACVI010000348.1:0-246 GCA_009992505.1 Myxococcales bacterium | reverse complement strand
TGCCGCAGATCGCGGTGTACGCCGACGCGCACTACCGCGTGGAGAAGGCGGCGCTGGACGGACGCACGACCAGCCGCATCGAGCGCCTGCGTGACGAGGCCCGACTGGACGAGGTCGCGCGCATGCTCGGTGGCTTGAAGATCACGAAGAAGACGCTAGCAGCGGCCCAAGAGCTGCTCGACGGTGCCAGGGTCTAGAGCACTCGTCACGCGCCCATTGCGGGCCTGGACCAGCGGTCGCGAACCT
>JAACVI010000396.1 GCA_009992505.1 Myxococcales bacterium | reverse complement strand
TGCGCCCCATGGACGGCGAGACGGGTGTCGAGCCCTTCCTGCGCGGCACGGATCAGAGCTTCGCCGCCGTGGATCTCGAACCGCTCGCCACCGAAGCCGAGCCCGAGCCCGGCCCCGAGGACGTCACGGGTCCCATCTCCGCCGGTGTGCTCCTCACCCGCACGCCCACCGCGCACGCGGGTGATGAAGCGAGCGGCGACGCCAGCTCCCTCGGCGGACGCGTGGCCGTGATCGGAGACGCGGACTTCCTTCAACCCCAACTCCTGCACGAACCCCAATTCGCCAACATCGATCTGCTCGGCGCGCTCACGGGCTGGCTCACGCAGCGCCAGGAGTTGATCTCCATCGCGCCGCGACACCGCAACATCCGTTCCGTCGTGATGAGCGAGGGAGACCTGACGGGCGTGTTGATCCGCGTCCTGGTTCTGGTGCCGCTCGCGCTCGGCCTGCTCGGCTTCGCGGTCTGGTGGTCGAGGCGCCAATGAAGCGCAACACCCTGATCGGCCTGGCGGTCGTCGCACTCGCCCTCTTCTCCTACATCGGCCTGGTCGAGCAGCATTCGTTGAGCACGGGTGACGTCAGTGGTCGTGAGGCTCGCTTGCTCCCGCGGCTGGTGCGGGCGCGGGTCGAGCAGCTCACGCTCGATCACGGCGAACAGCACCTCGTCATTCGACGCGTTCGCGCCGAGATGGGCGAGCTCGGGGAGTGGCGCTTGGTCGAGCCCGTGGACGCGCGCGCGGATCAAGACGCCGTGGCTTCGCTCCTGGGATCCCTCGATTGGGCCGACGTGCATCGGCGTCTGGGCGCCGTCAGCAGCGAGGACCTACGGCACTTCGGCATGGACTCGCCGCGAGCGCAGATCGAGCTGAAGGTGGCCGACGAGACGATCACCCTGGCTCTGGGTGGGCCCGCAGCCACCGGTGACGGAGTCTACGCGCGCGTGGATGAGGGCGACGCCGCCGTCGTCGGTCAGGACCTGCTCGAGGCGCTGACGGCGGACGTCGGGCATTTTCGCGACAAGGCGCTCTTCGCCCAGGTGGATCTCGGTCAGCTCGAGGGTCTGCACATCGAGCGCGAAGGCGACGACGGACACGTCGCGCTGACCTTCGCGCGCGAGTCGGGGCGCTTCTGGATCACGGGCGCGAACAAATTGATGGCGGCGGATACGCGCGTCCGTGAGGCGGCGCGCTCCTTGGCCGAGCTGTCCGCGGAGCGCTTCGTCGACACCACCGCGTCGGCCGCTGGGCTCGATGCTCCCCGGCTGCGCGTGCGCATCGACGTCGGCTCCGGCGACAGCGCGGCGCAACACGTCCTGGTGGTCGGCGGCGCCTGCGCGGATCACGCTGATGAACGCTACGCGCGTGCGGATGACGGCCCCGTGGTCTGCGTTCCTTTCAGCGACCTCACGGTCTTCGAGCGCCCCGAGGAGTCCTTTCGGCAGGCGCGCATCGTGACCCTCGCTTCGGACGATCTCGAGGGCGTCGACGTGCACGTCGGCGGTCGCGATCTGCGCCTGAGCCGCACGCATGATGGCTACCACTACGTGGCCGAGGGGCACGGCGAAGGCGAGGCCGACGCGGCCATCGTGGGCGATTGGCTCTCGGCCCTGGGTCACATCACGCCGCTCGAGCTCGTGGTCGTGCCCGACGCAGCGCTCGACGGCTACGGGTTGGCCCATTCGAGCGACAGCCTCAGCTTCACCCCACGGGGGGACGCCGCCAGGGAGCGCGTCAGCCTCGGTTCGGTCACGCCCGACGGCCAATGGATACGCCGCGGCGACGAGAACGCCGCTCTGCGCATCTCCGCGGAGGATGCCGCCCGGCTCGCGCCGACCGTCCTGGATCTGCAGAACCGCGATCTCATCGTCGAGCGCGAGTCGTCCGTCGCGTCCATCACCCTGACTCGCGCCGGCAGCGTGGAACGCCTCAGGCGTGGGGAAGGGCGCTGGCAGCTCACGTCTCCCCACGCGCTCGATGCCGACGGCGCCCGCGTGTCGAGCCTGGCGCGCAAGCTCGCCCACCTGACCGCAGTGCGCTTCGTCTCGGTCCGTCCTCTGCCCGAGCAAGGCTTGGCCTCGCCCAGCGTCGTGATCGACGTGCGCTACGAGGGCGCGCCGGCCACCGCCGACGAAGGCACGGACGACGACCAGGATGCGCCCCCGCCGGCGGGTGACACACCTGCGCGTGAACATCGGATCAAGCTCGGAGCGAGCACGCCCGAGGGCGTCTACGCCCAGCTC
>JAACVI010000347.1 GCA_009992505.1 Myxococcales bacterium | reverse complement strand
ACGTCCGTACGCCACTCGACGAGAAGCGCCGTCAGATGGCGGCGCGTACGACCATGACCAGGGCGTCGCCGCATTGCTCGATGCGCGCGGGGCCCATGCCGTGCACGTCGCGCAAGGATTCGAGATCCGTCGGCCGCGCGCTGGCGATCTCCGCCAAGGTGCGATCGTGGCAGACGACGTAGGCGGGCACGCCGCGCTCCTTCGCCAGCAGCATGCGCGCCTCGCGCAGCGCCTCGAACAGCGCTTCGTCTGCGCGTGCCAGTTCGAAGCTCTTGCGCTCCTTGTTCCGCTTGCCGCGCTTCTTCGCGGCCTTGCCTCGGGGGCGCTCCTCCTCCGGCAGCAGCACGCGCACGGGCGCTTCGCCCTTCATCACGTCGACGCCGGCGCGCGTCATGCGCACCAGCGGGTAGCTGTCGCCCGAGATGAGGATCAGCCCCGCGGTCAGCAGGCGACGCAGGACGGAGACGAGGAAGTCGGGCGTGTGCTCGGGGACGAGGCCGAAGGTGCTGAGGTGCGTGAGCCCCATGCGACGCGTCTTGTCGTTGTCCTTGCCGTGGAGCATCTCGGCTACGGAGCGCATGCCGACTCTGTCGTGACAGCGCGCCACGCCGGAGAGCACCTTGCGCACCACGAGCGCGTCCTCCTCGCTCACCTCGCGCGCCACGCCGCCCGTCTCCTCGAGGCGCTCGCATACGTCGCAGTGGCCGCAGCCACCGAGGAGTTCGGCCTCGTCGCCGAAGTAGCGCAGGATGAAGTCGTGCCGGCAGCTGCCCGCTTCCACGTAGCGGCGCAGATCCAGGAAGAGCTTCCATTGCTGCTCGACCATGGCCTCGCTGCGACCGCCATCGCCCTCGATCAGTCGACGTCTGAGGCCGATGTCGGCGGAGCTGCTCATCAACACGCCGCGCGCCGGTTGCCCGTCGCGTCCCGCGCGTCCCACCTCCTGGTAGTAGGCCTCGATCGATCCCGGCGCCTGCGTGTGCACGACCACGCGGATGTCCGGTCGGTCGATGCCCATGCCGAAGGCGTTGGTGGCGACCACGATGTCGAGCTCCTGCGCGGCGAAGCGTTGGCTGACCTCCTCGCGCTCCGAGGGCGGCAGGCCGGCGTGATAGGCGCGCGCGTCGAAGCCGTGTCCGCGCAGTTCTTCGGCGACGCGTTCCGTGTTGCGTCGCGTCGCGGCGTAGACGATGGCCGCGCCCTTGGGCGCCTTGGGTGAACCCAGCGCGTCCGTCAGCGCCTCGAGCAGGACCTGGTCGCGATGTCGCTTGGTGTCGATCTCGGCGGCCTCGAGGTGCAGGTTCGGTCGCGCGAAGCCGCGCAGGACCACGCGATGGGGGCGCTCCGTGAAGCCCAGGCGCTCGAGGATCTCTTGCCGGACGCGCGGCGTGGCCGTGGCCGTGCAGGCGAGCACGCGTGGCGGCGACAGAGCCTCGAGCACGTCGCGCAGGCGCAGGTAGTCGGGCCGGAAGTCGTGACCCCACTGCGAGATGCAGTGGGCTTCGTCGATGGCCACGAGTGGCGGCGCGAGGTCGCGCAGGCGACTCAGCAGCCAGCGGTTGGCCAAGCGCTCGGGCGCCACGTAGACCAGATCGTACTCACCCGCGAAGAGCCGACGCTCGCGCTCCTCGAGCACCTCGCGCTCCAGCGTGGAGGCAAGGTACGTCGCGGAGATGCCCCGGCGCGAGAGCCCGTCGACCTGATCCTCCATCAACGCGATCAGCGGCGAGACCACCAGCGTGGTGCCCGGCAGCTCCGTCGCCGGGAACTGGTAGCAGAGGGACTTTCCGCCACCCGTCGGCGCCACCACCAGCGCGTGCCCGTCGCCCGTCAGCAACGCGTCGATCGTCTCCCGCTGCCAGGGTCGGAAGGCTTCCAGTCCGAAGCGCTCTTGGAGCCGAGTTTCCACGCGCAGCCTTCTAGCACGTTCCGGGGGGAGGTGAGTGCGAGCGGGTGTGATTGGGCGGAGCCGTCGCGTGGGACGCAGGCTCCGAGGCGAAGCCTGCTCGCGTTCCCCGGTCGTCCCGATTGGCGCCGGATCAGGCCCCGAAATCGCTATCGGCTTGCTCGTTTCCATCCCAGCGTGCACGACGGTGCCATGGATTTCGTGGCCACCTGCGCCAAGCACCTCGAGCAGGAGTTGGGCCTGGAGCTGAGCGAGTTCGGCATCCCGGACGTGACGGTCGGCGCGGGCGCGGTGCGCTTCAGCGGCGAGTACGAAGCGGGCATGCGCGCGCTGCTCGGATCGCGCCTCGCCAGCCGGGTGCTGCTGGTGATCGAGTCGCTGCCCAGCGAGCCGGAAGACCTGTACGCGGCGGCGCGCGAGCTGCGCTGGCAGGACGTGCTGCCCGACGGCGCCACCTTCGCCATCAACGCCGTGGGCGCGAAGTCCGTGCTGCACTCGCCGCGCTACATGGCGCTGAAGCTGAAGGACGCGCTGGTCGACAGCCTGCGCGATTCGCGTGGGCATCGACCGGACGTGGACACGCATCGCCCCGATCTACGCTTCCATCTCTACCTGGGAGAGACGGCCGCGCAGCTCTCGGTGGATCTGTCGGGCGCCGGCATGCATCGCCGCGGCTACCGTCCCAAGGGCGCCGCCGCGCCACTCAAGGAGAGCCTCGCATCTGCGGTGCTGCGTCTGGCGCACTGGCCCGAGCGCGCCAAGGAGGGTCTGCCGCTGGTGGATCCGATGTGCGGCTCGGGCACGCTGCTGATCGAGGCCGGGCTGATGGCCATGGACGTGGCGCCGGGCATCGGACGCAAGTTCCACGGCTGCGAGCGCTACGCGGGTCATGACACGGCCGCCTTCGATCGCGTGATGCGCGAGCTCGAAGAGCGCGCACACGTCGGCTGCGCCCATCCGCCGAAGCTCTACGGCTACGACGCCTCCGACGAGTCGCTCCGCCTCTGTCGCGAGAGCGCGCGCAACGCGGGCGTCGAGGTCACGCTCGCGCGTCGAGGCATCGACGAGGCCGCCGCGCCCGAGGGCGTGCCGCCTGGCCTGGTCGTCACCAACCCGCCCTACGGTGAGCGCCTGGGTGACGCGCGCGAGCTCTTCCTGCTCTACGAAGCGCTGGGCGACGCCTTGAAGCGACGCTTCGCCGGCTACCACGCCTTCGTGCTCACGGGCGAGCCTTCCCTGGGCAAGCGCCTCGGTCTGCGTCCGGCCGCGCGTCACGTGCTCTTCAACGGTGACCTCGAGTGTCGCCTGCTGGACGTGCCCATCTCGGACAAGGCGCCGACGACGGATCACAAGCCGCGCTGGCGCGGTGCCAGTGAAGAGTCGAGCGCCTACGCGGGCCGACTCAAGAAGAACGTCGTGCGCCTGGGTCGCTGGGCCGCGCGCGAGGGCATCGAGGCCTATCGTGTCTACGACCGTGACGTGCCGGAATACAACGTCGCCGTCGACGTGTATGGAAAGTCGGCGCTCGTCAGCGAGTACGCCCCGCCTCGCTCCGTCGACGAGCAGAAGGCGCAGGTCCATCTGCGCGACGTGATCATGCTGACGCCCGAGCTGCTCGGGCTGCCGGAGGACGACGTCCATCTGCGCGTGCGCAAGCGTCAGACCGAGGGCGGCCAGTACGGGAAACGTGACGAGGAGCCGAGCTTCACCGAGGTGCGCGAGGGCGGGCTGCGCTTCCTGGTCGATCTGCGCGGTCACCTCGACGCCGGGCTCTTCCTCGACCATCGCCTGCTGCGCGCGCGTTTGCGCGACGAGGCCGAGGGCAAGCGCTTCTTGAACCTCTACGCCTACACCTGCACCGCCTCCGTGTACGCGGCCGCGGGCGGCGCCCGCTCCACCACCAGCGTCGATCTGTCCGGGCGCTACCTCGATTGGGGCCAGGAGAACTTTGAACGGAACGGTTTCGAGGCTCGGACGAATAGCTTGGTGGAGGACGACTGCGCCGACTTCATCGAGCGCCATCGCGGCAGCTACGACCTGATCTTCCTCAACCCGCCGAGCTACTCGCGCAGCCGGCGCATGCGCGGCGATCTCGACATCATCCGCGATCACGCGCGCTTGATCCGCCAGTGTACGCGCCTGCTCGCGAACGACGGCGTGCTCTACTTCTCGACCCACGCCCGCGGCTTCGAGCTCGACGTGGCGCTCGCGCGCGGACTCGCCATCGAGGACATCAGCAAGGCGATGACGCCGGTCGATTTCCAGAAGAGCGCTGCCAAGATCTTCCGCATCCAGACGCTCAGCCCCGCGCCGAACGTCGACGCCGGCTCTCGCCGCGATTGACCCGTGGTCGTGGCAGCGCTGCCACGCGGCGTGTGTCTGCGTAGACGCCGCCTCCTTCGCTAGGGCCGAAGAGCTCGAACAATTGGGCCTGCGGTCTGTCGGCACGCGTCTTGCGCTGCCTCTCGTCGATCCATCGAGGAGGACGTGAGATGACCCGACGTACGATTCAATTGCCGAAGTCAGTTCTGACTTTGATCAGCCCCTTGGCTCTCTTCAGCGCGGCCGCGGGGCTGATGCTCCTGGCCCATGGCTGCGGCGGGACGGCCAGCGTCTCGCCCGAGGTGCCACGCACGCCGGGCGGAGGTCTCACGGGTGCGGGTGGATTTCGTCCGCTCGCTGCCAGCATCGAGGAGGCGGCTCCGACCAGCGCGCAGGCCATGCTCGACGAGTCCTTGGCCGGCACGGCTACGTCCCCGGACGAGGGCCTCGGCTCGCGCATGACGGCGCGCTCCCTGGGCGTCCCCCATCCTCCGCGCGGAGCCACGGCGCAGTTCAACTTCGACGGCGGCAAGCGCGGCTGGGTCACGGCCATGCCCAACGACCAGCTCCTGACCAGCCCAGCCTTCCAGAACGGCCGCGTCTACCTCGGAGGCGGCTTCGCCAGCCATCGCTTCTACGCGCTCAACGCCTACACGGGCGAGTCCGAGTGGACCATGGCGGCCCCCGACGGCGGTCCCTCGGCGCCCATCGTGCTGGCGTCCACGCGCGACTTCGAGCGCGGCTCGGTCATCTTCAACACGGAGAGCTGCACCATCTTCTGCGCTGACGCGGAGACGGGGGAGCTGCGCTGGAAGCGCTGGCTCGGCGATCCGCTGATGAGTCAGCCCACGGCCTCGAACGATCTGGTGTTCAGCGCCTATCCCGCCGAGGGCAAGCATCGCTTCGGTGCCTTCCGCGTCTCCGACGGTGAGCCCGTGTGGAACATCGAGCTCGAGGCCGACGTGATCCAGGCGCCGCAGCTGCATGGCGAGGACGTCCTCTTCACCACCATGGACGGCACGGCGGTGCGCGTGCGCGCTCGTGACGGCCACGTCTTCTGGCGTCAGCAGGTGGACGCGACCAGCCCGATCTGGGTGGACGGAGATCGCGCGCTCCTGACCAAGCGCGTCGACGTCGGCAATCACATCTTCGAGCAACCCATCGTGCTCGACCTGGCCAACGGGCACGTCGTCTCTCGCGGCGAGCGCGTGCCGGCGCCCTACCTCTCGGGCACGAGCCGCGACCGCGATCTGGCGGCGGGCACGGCCGGTGCTTGGGGTGGTGTGCCCCACGGCGACCACCTCGGCCTGCGCAACGTGGCCAGCGGCTGGGCCTTCCAGGGCTCCACGCCCACAGTCTCGGACGGACGCGCCTACCAGGCCATCGGCGGCAAGATCGTCGCCCGCGACATCGCCACCGGCGACAAGGTCTGGGAGCGCGTCTACCGCGAGGCAGCGGACGCCCAGGCCGTCAGCCCGCCCGCCATCGTGGGCTCGCAGCTCGTCTTCGGCACCGTCGACGGCAAGCTCTACTTCTCCGACATCGACACGGGCATGACCATCCGCGCCTACGACGTCGGCTCGCCCATCGTCTTCCAGCCCATCGTCGCGCAGGGCTGGGTCTATGTCGCCACCGCCAGCGGCAACCTGATCGGTCTCGAGGTCGGCGATCCCGCGCTCGACGGTTGGCATATGTGGGGCGGCAACGCCGGGCACTCCGGCCCGGTCGAGAACGCGGGCAACGTGGATCCCGCGCTGCTCGCGAACCTGGCGCGACCCGGTCAGGGCAGCATGGAGATCGTGCAGGTCAGCGTGCAGGAGCCGCGCGTGTCGGGCGATCCGTCCGAGGTGGCAACGGCGCAAGAGCCTGCGGAGGACGAGGAGGCAGCGCAGGACGCGCAGCCGGCCGACGCGGGCACGGGCGCGGATCAGGGTCCGGCGACCCTGAGGCATCAGCCCATGACCATGGTGCACATGCGCGTGGACGCGCAGGTCTCGGGCTACGTCGCCCGCGTGAAGGTGACGCAGCGCTTCGACAACCCCGCCGACGTGCCCGTCGACGCGCGCTACCTCTTCCCCCTGCCCGCCGACGCGGCCGTGGACGACATGCAGATGCACATCGGGCGGCGCGTGATCCGCGCGCACATCCGTGGACGCGCACAGGCGCGGCAGGAATTCGAGCACGCGGCGGCCTCGGGACATCGCGCGGCGCTGCTCGAGCAACAGCGTCCCAACCTCTTCGCCCAATCCGTGGCGAACATCCCGGCGCATCAGAGCATCGAGGTCGAGCTCAGCTACGTCGCCATGCTGCCCTACGAAGACGGGCAGTACGAGTTCGCCTTCCCCATGGTCGCGCCTCCGCGCTTCGACCCGAGTGATCCTTCGGCCGTGCTCGGTCAGCCCGGCGAGAAGCGTCAGGCCGATGGTGTGGAGCTGCGCCTGCACCTCGACGCGGGCATGCCTCTGGTGTCGGTCGCGTCGCCCACGCATCAGGTCACGGTTCAGCGCCCCCACGCGAACAAGGCCGACATTACGCTGGCCTCGAGCGGCGAGATCCCGAACCACGACTTCGTGCTGCGCTACGCCATGGGTGGCGAGACGCCCGAGGCGGCCGTCTTCGCCACGCGCGACGACGAGCGCGGACACTTCAGCCTGGTGCTGCAGCCGCCGCCCACGCCCCAGAGCGGAGACGCTCAACCTCGTCACATCACGTTCTTGATCGACGCCAGCAGCTCCATGCGCGGTCAGCCCATGGCGCAGGCGCGCGCTCTCGTGAGCCGCATGCTCGGAGAGATGCGCAGCGGCGAGACCTTCGATCTGCTCACCTTCAACGACCGCGTGGTCGCGCTGAGCTCGGAGTCGTCCAGCGCGGATCCGGCGAACATCGCCCGCGCCAACACCTGGCTCGAAGAGCAGAGGCCCGTGGGCAGCACGGCGATGCGTTCGGCCGTGGAAGAGGGTCTGCGTCGCAGTGGCCTCGACCACGAGCGCCTCGGTCTCGTCGTGCTCGTGACCGATGGCTACGTGGGCAACGAGGCGGACGTGCTGCGCGCCGTGGCCACCGGGCTGGGCGAGTCGAGGCTCTACACCCTCGGCGTGGGCTCGGCCGTGAACCGCTTCCTGCTCGAGCGTGCGTCCGAACTCGGTCGGGGTCGCTCCGTGGTGTCGACGCTCTCGGAGGCGCCCGCCGTGGCCGCCGAGCGTCTGAGCCACCTGATCGCCGCGCCCGTCTTCACCGACGTGCGCATCGACTGGGGCGGACTCGTGGTCGAGGACGTCTACCCGCGTCGCCTGCCCGACCTCTTCGCCGGTTCGCCTCTGGTCGTGCACGGTCGCTTCGAGCGCGGCGGTCACGCCCGCGTGAAGATCCGCGGCACCTATCGTGGTCAACGCTACGAGCGCCTGGTAGATGTGGCGCTGCCCGAGGCGGCCACCGGCGAGCGCGACGCCGAGCACGCCACGCTCTGGGCCCGCGCCGCGGTGCACGACCTGATGAACTCGCTCACGTTGCGCGACGATCCGGCGATCATCGATCAGGTACGCGTGCTCGGCCTGCGCTACCGCATGGTTACGCCCTACACCTCCTTCGTGGCCGTGGACGAGACGCCCGACGACACCCCCGAAGGCGACGAGTCCGACGCCGAGCCCGAGGCCCGCGCGACTCTGAGCCCTGGGCGCACGCTGCCGGGCGATCCGGAGCTCCGCATCCCCGCGCCCGCCGACGCCCTGGCCGTGACGGTGATCCTGCCCTTCGGGGACACGGTGCCTGCCAACTACGAGCCGCGTCTCGGCCTGTGGACCGCGCGTTTTCTCGTACCCGCCGACGCCGAAGAGGGCACCTACCCCGTGTACGTGCGCATCGCCTTGCCCGGCGGCGAGAACCGTCAGATGCGCCTCTGGTACACGGTGGATGCGTCTGCGCCCGAGCTCGACTTCGAGGTCGAGGGCGAGGTGAGGCCCGGCGCCGAGGTGTTGATCCGCGCGCGCCAACGCATCACCAGCGCGGACCTCGAGCAGGTCGGTCAACGCCGCGACGACCTCAGCCCCGAGCGCGCCGTGCTGCTCAGCGACGCCAACGGCCTCGAGCTGACCGGGCCCGACGGTCACTCCATCGAGATGCGCGACGATGGCCCCGGCGCCTGGGTCGGTCGCTATCAGGTGCCCGAGGACGCCCGGGGCGAGCTCGAGTTGTCCGCCGTGGTCGTCGATCTGGCCGCCAACGTCCGCACCCAGAGTCTCACGCTGGCGGTGCTGCGGTGAGCGCGCGCGTCGCGCTGGTCCTGGGCGCTCTTGTGATCGTCCTCGGCGCACACGGAGCGGCCTCGGCTCAGCACGACGCGAGCGTGCGAGTGGAGCGCGTGGTCGGCGCCTCGGGCGCGGCGCGCGACATGGTCGCCTTCGAGGGCAAGCTCTTGGTGGCGACCCAGCGCGGCCTGGTGGTGCGCGACGCGGAGGGGAGCGAACGCCTGCTCGGTCCGGCGCAGGGCATGCCCGGTGCGCGTCTGGTCTCGGTCAGCGTCACCTCCGCGGGCGTGTGGGTCGGTGGTGTCGAGGGCGCCGTGCTGCTCGACCGTGAGTTGAACCCCGTGCGTCGCCTGCCCCTCGTGCGTGTGAGTCGCGTGTGCGACTTCGGCGGCCAGACCTACGCCGTCACCTTTGGCCGCGGCATGTTTCGCATCTCCGGGGACGCGCCCGTGCATCTGCACCTGGGCAGCAGCCACGCGCGTGAACGCCAGACAGACGCGCTCGTGGTGGGCGACGAACTCTGGGTCTCGACCTCGGGCGCCGGCATCCTGCGCGTCGGCGCGGACGGAGCGTTGCGGGCGCGCATCACCTCGGTCGCGGGGCTGGTCGACGACCTGGTCTGGGATCTGGAGCTCACCCACGAGGGTGACGTGCTCGCTGCGACGGCCTCGGGCGTGAGCGAGATCCACGCGCGCCATATCCGCGCGGGCGCCGCCATCACGCGCGCCACCATCGCACTGCCCATCCCCGACGTACGCGCGGTCTCGTCCGAGCCGGGCGGGGCCCTGGTCGCCACCTATGGCGGCGGTCTCTTCCGCATTCGCGCTGCACGCGCTCAGGCGCTCTCGGGCGCCAGCGACCCCGAGTCGTCGCGCGTGCGCGCCCTCGGCCGCCTCGCGGGTCAGGTCTTCGCCGCTACCGACGCGGGCCTCGCCCAGATCTCGGACGGCCATTACGCCCTCGTCTCTGCGGGTGGCCTCGACTCCGCCGACATCACCTGCCTCGAGCGCGCCTTCGGCAGCGTATGGGTCGGCACCTTCGATCGCGGTCTGGCGCGCCTGGTTGGTGGCCGACTCGTGCCCGTGAGCGTGGCCACGGGTCGCTGGCGCATGGACGGACGCGTGAACGACCTCGCCGTCACCGGTCGTGGCGACGCCCAGATCCTCTACGTCGCCACCGATCGTGGGCTCTACCGCCACGACGGTCGCAGCTTCGTGCCCGTCGTGGAGTCGGGCGCGCCGCCCCAGGATCACATCACCTCCCTCTTCGTCGAGCCGCGCAGCGGCGTGCTCTGGGTCACGGGCAGCGACTACCTCGGGCGATTCGACGGTCAGGCCTGGCGCAGCTGGAGCGGCGACGCGCTGCCGAGCGCGCATCTGCACGCAGTCGCTCGCGACGCGGGCGGCCACATGTGGGTCGGCAGCTTGCGCGGCCTGTTCGAGCTGAACGAGGTCAGCTCCGAATTCGTACGTCACGACGTGGCGACCGGCGACCTGCCCGTGAACTGGGTCACGGCGATCACGCCTTGGGGCGATGGCGTCGTCGCGGGCACTTACCACGGCGGGCTCTCCTGGGCGGCACGTGGCGCCTTTCGCATCGAGCGCGAGAGCGCCCAGGGGTTGCCGGCGGGTTGGGTGAATCCCCACGCCATGGCCAAGATCCGCGGTGACCTCTGGGTGGGCACGCAATCGCGCGGCCTGCTCGTGGGCGCCTCGGGTCGCTGGACGCACCTCACGCTCGCCGACGGCCTGCCCAGCGACGACGTCACGGACATCCTCGCCGACGGTCCAAACGGCGCCTGGGTCGCGACGCGCGGTGGCCTCGCTCATGTGGTCACGGATACGCCGCCCGCGACCTGAACGCCGGCTCCCGAGTCAGCGCACAGAGCGAATCTCGACCAGCCTCATGCGGCCTCCCGCGCGCACCTCGATCTCGTCGCCTTCGTGGGCGTCGACCAGGGCCCGGCCCAGAGGCGCCGCGGGCGAGAGCAGCTGCACGGCGCCCTCGGGTGTCTCCACGCTCAGGCCGCCGCCGACCGGGACCAGGAACACGCGCCGCTCTCCCGACTCGTCCTCGAGCGTCACCAGCGCGCCCAGGCCAATGGCGTCGTCCGGTCCGTAGTCGCGCAGCGCCAAGAAGCGCAGACGCTCGATGCTCTCACCGAGCTCCTCCACGCGCATGGCCTGACCGCGCGCCAGGTAGCTCGCCCCAAGCGCCCGCGTGTCCTTGTCGTTCTCGGGCTTGGCCTCTTCGTGCACGGCGCCCGCCCGCGTGGCTTCCGCGCTGGTCAAGGCCGCCGCATGCTGCGCCTTCATCTGCGCCAGGGCTGCCGCCAGGATCTCCCGCTTGTTCA
>JAACVI010000395.1 GCA_009992505.1 Myxococcales bacterium | reverse complement strand
CGTCGGCAGCGGGCGGCTCGCGGTCCTCGAGCATGGCCCGTGGCCTCCCGCGCGCATCGCGCTCTTCGCTCTGCTCCTGCTCGTGCTCGCGCCCCAGCTGTGTCGGCTCTTCGGTCAGGACGATCCCTCGACCGTGGCCATCAGCGTCGAGGTCGTCGTGCGCAACACCTCCATCGGCCTGTTGCTCGTGCACTACTTCTTCCCCGGTCAGGCCGAGCAAGGCGAAGTGCTCTACACCTGCCTGCTCTACGCCGGCCTCGCCGCCCCCTCGACCGTTCCGCTGCTCCTGCGTCACCGCCGCGGCAAGAGCGCCGTCCTCTTCCGCGCACCCAAGCCCGCCGACCCGGCTCCCGAGGCAATCTCGAGCCGCTGAATTTCGAGCGGCGGCCGCAGGGGGTCCTGGCTGCCGTGGCGACGTGCGGCTACCCTGAGCCGATGCCACTTCGCCAACTTCAGGTCTCGACCTTCGCCGCCCTCGTCGCTCTGCTCGCCTGCCCCGCGACCTCCTCCGCGCAAGCGACCTGTGTCGACTCCACCGGCGCCATGTGCCTCGCGGCCGTCGGCGGCGGCGTGGACGCCATCTTCCAGACCAGCGACGGACGCTACGCACCCCAGCTCACCTTCGGCACCTACGTGCGTGGCGTGAACTCGGCGGGCTGCGCCTTCGGTCAGACCACGAACCCGCGCGGACTCGACATCTACACCTGCGCGGGCGGCGTCGGCGCGCTCACGCCCGACGGCAGCGGCGGCTGCAACATCAGCACACCGGACGCACGCGTGGCCGAAGCGGCGAACAGCCTCGACTGGCTGTGGACCCAGGTCATGCGCACACGCGACGACTGCAGCTTCGTCGCCGACGGCGAGGGCGGGTTCTACATCCCCTGGCGCGGCCGCATCTACGACCTGGGCGGCGAAGCCAACCGCGTCGCGCTCTTCCCCGTGACCGACCACGGCCCCCTGCCCTGCGAGTCCTTCGAGTACACGGTCTGGCTCTCCAACAACCCCGACTCCCACGAGATCGCCGACGTCGGCGCGCCGGACTCGAACAAATGGAACCCGGCCCTGATGATCCAAGTCTACAGCCAGGGCTGGACGCGTAACCCCAACGCGCTGGGTGCGGCCGACGCCGCCCGCACGGATCTGGGCACCCATCTGCGCGACAACTCCACGGGCGAGGCCGTCGCCGACTCCAGCGTGACGGTGTGGGCGCTGCCCTGCGGCCTGACCTTTCGCTACGCCTCGATCATGGCGGGCAACGACGGCAACCCCACCGCTGCCTGCGCCTTCCAGAGCTCGGACGACGAGCTCGACGCGGTCGCCGGCCTGAACGAGGACGACACGGCCATCTGCGTGGACGCCGACGGCGACGGTCACCGCGACATCGCCTGCGGCGGCAGCGACTGCGACGACGCGGACCCGACCGTGCACCCTGGCGCGCCCGAGCCCTGCAACGCCACGCGCGACCTCGACTGTGCACCGGCGGCGAGCTGCCCCGACGGCACCAGCTGCGACGACACCACGGGCCTGTGCGTGCCTTCCTGCTTCGAGGGCGGCTGCGCCGACGGCTTCACCTGCCTCTCGGGCAGCTGCGTCGACACGGCCTGCACCAGCCTGGCCGAGCCCTGCGCCGCGGGCACGGTCTGCCGCGCGGGCAGCTGCGTCGATCCCTGTGACGGCGCCATCTGTCCCAGCGGCGAGGTCTGCCGCGGCGGCTCCTGTGTCGACCCCTGCGCGGGCGTCGTCTGCCCCACGAATCAGGTGTGCGTGGCGCGCGATCCGGCCGCCACCACGCTGTGCGGGCCCTCGTGCAACTGCACCGAGCTGAGCGTGCCCCTGTGCGCTACCGATCGCGCCTGCGACGCCCGCGACGCATCGCCTACCTCCGGCCTGTGTGTGGATCCGGGCTGCGAGACGACCAGCTGCGCGGCGAGCGAGGCCTGCGTCGCCGGCTCGTGCGTGGACCGCTGCGCCAGCGTGGTCTGCCCGCTCTTCCATGTCTGCACCGGCGGCGAGTGCGTCACGGACGCGTGCGGGCGCATCTCCTGTCCCGCGGGACGCGTGTGCAGTGAGGGATCCTGCGTCGACCCCTGCACCCTGGTGACCTGCGCCGCCACCGAGATCTGCCGCGCGGGCGTGTGTGAGCCCGACCTCTGCTCCACCGTCGTCTGCGTGCCCGGCCAGACCTGCAGCGACGGACTGTGTATCGGCACGCCCGACGACGCGGGCAGC
>JAACVI010000346.1 GCA_009992505.1 Myxococcales bacterium | reverse complement strand
GCCGTGAGCGCGTCGTTGCCGACGCTGGCGAGCGCGTCGGCGCTTGGCCTCAGGCGCACGTCGAAGCCCGGCAGCTGCTCTTCGATCAGTCGCCACTCGTCCACGCGCCGCAGGCCTTCCATCAGGATCGCACCGACCGGCAGGCCCAGGCGCGCCTGGTCGGCTTCGGGTCGGCGATCGAAGCGCGTGAACTGGCACAGGCCCGAGGGCCAGCGCAGCGCCTCGTACACGATCTCGCTGGTCTGGCGGATCAGCGCCGCGCGCACGTCCTCGTGGGTCACGTAGCCGAGCTTCACCAGCAGCAGACCCAGCAGGTGACCGGAGCCGCCGCGCCGCGCCAAGAGCTCTTCCAGCTCACGCTCGGCGATGGCGCCGTCTTCCACCAGGTACCGGCCCAACCTGCGCGTGCTGGAGACGCCGCGCGCGGTCGCCAAATCCACCATGCCTTCGCGGAAGCTGACGTGTGCGCGCCGGCGGCCGTCGCCCACGCTGAGCACGCCCGTCTGTCGCTCGTGCTGCAGCATCTGCAGGATCTCCCCCAGGGCGACGTCCTCGAGGCGCGCCGAGAGTGAGGCGGGCGCGCCGGTTCCGGGCAGCGCTTGAGACAGATCCTCCACCAGCGCGAAGAGCTGCTGATCATCGACGGAGGAGGCGAGGGCGGCGGCCAGTCCGCCAGGCGGAGCGTCCTTGAGCCAGGGTCCCAGCGCGCTGTCGAGCGCTTGCCCCAGACGCGCGCGGATCGCGCCGGCCGCTTCACGCCGTTCCACGTCGGCCTCTTCGGCCATCTCGGGCGACTCGACCTCGACGGCGGTCGTGCGGCTGGGATCGCTCGACGTCAAAGCGTGCAACGCCACGGCCAACAGGGCCTCGGGCGCGAAGGGCTTCTGGATCACGTCGGCCCTCAGCTCGTGCGCGAGGGCATCGACGATGTCTCGACTGCGGGCGGCGAGGAAGACCGCGGGCACGTCGGCGAGATTGTCGATGGCGCGCAAGCGACGAAGGAGCGCGACGCCGCCGCGGCCTTCGAGGTGCTGGTCGATCAGGAAGAGGTCGGGCGCCTCGCGTCGGGCGGAGTCGACGACGTCCTCGGGGTCCTCGACCGTGATGCAGGTGAGCCCTCGTTCGCGCAAGGTCGCGGCGACCACCCGGCGCACGGTGGGGCTCCGCTCGCACAACAGCACGCGGGCGTTCATGGCGACGCCGCCGGCAGCAACCCCGCGTGACGTCGAAGGTGGAGGGCGGGCGCCGTGACCCAGAAGGCGACCAGATCACGGATGGGCGCGGCGTCGTGCATCAGCGCGGTGGGATCGAGCGTCGACCACTCGGGGTGTTGATCGACGATGGCTCGGATGCTCGCGACGAGATCCCCCGCGAGCAAGGCGGCGACGCGATGGGAGGTCCGCGCCGTGCGCCGATACAAACGCTCGACGTCGACCTGACCAGCGTCCACGTAGGCCTGGGCCGCCTCCTCCGCGACCTTGCGCGCGCGGCGGGGCAGGGCCTTGTAGAGGTTGCGACGCTCGGAATCGAGCAGCTCCTCGTTCGTCAGGCCACGGCCGAATTCCGGATCCACGAAGCGCGCCGCCGAGGCCAGGAGCACTTCCAGCTCCCGCGGCGTCAGGCGCTCCAGCGGTCCCAGACCTCGGGCCAGGGCGACCAGCGGGTGCGCCAGCAAGAAGGCACGCCGCGCGGGCGAGAGCTCCGCAAGCGTCGCCGGGACCATCAGCGCGGGCGTGGCGCCGAGCTCCAGGGCGATCCCGCGGCCGCGCAGCCGATGGACGAAGAGATCGAAGGGACCCGCATCGAGCACGGCGGCGAGCTGATCCGCGTGCAGCCGCAGCGGTTCGCCACCACGGGTCGTCAGTCGATCCCGTGGCACGAGTCCGAACGCCTCGAGATCCGGTGTGTGGACCTTGCTGAGCGCAGGGCCGAGCGCGCGCAAGAGAGCGACGGCCGCCGACTCGGCGGGACCGAGGTGCCCGAGCTGGTCGAGCACGTCCGGCCCGTAGCTTCCCGGCTGCGCCTTGTTTGGAGTCACGGGCTCGCTCGGCGTCGCGTTCTCGAGGAACTGGACGGCTTGACGCGCCAGCGTCGCTTCGTCGCCGCGGCCCATGGCCTCGAACGCCTCCGCACTGCCGCGATGTGCGGCGACCAGCGCGGGCGTCTGCTCGATCACGTGGGCGAAGGCCTCGAGCGCTTGCTCCGGCCGACCCGCCTCGAGCGCGACCTGACCGAAGGCCAGGTGCAGGTTGGCCAACCCGGAGGTGGCCTCGACTCCGGCCCTCAGCACCTCGAGCGCGCGCGCGGGATCGTGCAGGCGTTCGGTCAAGAGCCGCGCCGTGCCCAGACAGCCGTGGGCGATCTCGACGGGAGAGCGCTGGGCGGCCGTCCACGCTCGCGCGGCGCCGACCTCGCGCTCCGTGAGCTCCGCGGAAGGGTTGGAATTCGCGATGACGCGCGCGGCAGCGCCCTCGGTTCCCGACAGGGACACGGCGGCGATCCAGGCGTTGTCCCGGCTGGCCATGTCACCTGCCGCCGCGCGCATGCGTCCCAGCTCCACCAGCACCTTCGCCTGCTCCTCGGGTTGTCCCCCGAGCGCATCGATCAAACGCTGCAGCGCCTCCGCGGCCTCCGCCGGTCGCCCCTCGGCCGCCTCGAGCTTCGAGAGCCGCCGCAAGCCGTCGGCGTTCACCGGGTCGAAGGCGAGGACGGCTTGCAAGCTGAGACGCGCGCGCGTCGGATCGCCGAGCGCCTCGCCGTAGAGTTGAGCCAGGCGCAGGTGCGCGTGGGCCAGCGTGGACGAATCCTGGCTGCGCTCGACGATGCGCGTCCAGCGCGCGGCTGCGTCGGCGTGGCGTCCCGCCTCGGACTCGAGCCGAGCGAGCGCGGACAGGGTTCCGATGTGCTCTGGATCCTCCGCCAAGGCTCGCCGCAGCGTGCCCAGCGCCGCTACCCGATCGTTCAACGCCTCCGCCTGGGTGCGCCCGACGCGCAGCCAGAGGTCGCGACGGTGCGCGCTCACCTTGGCCGCGGCCGCCGCGCGGGAGAGCAGCTCGACCTTGCGATCGGGTCGCAGCGCCAGCAGCAGATCCACGGCGTCGGCGGCGTGCTCGGAGTCCGGATCGAGGGTCAGCGCACGATCGAGGTCCGCGGCGCCGCCCTCCAGATCGTGCAGCTCGAGTCCACGCAGCGTCGCGCTCTCGAGCCACAGGGTCGCCGCGCGTCGTTTGTCTTCGACTCTGCCGGCGAGGCGCCGCGCGGCCTCTGCGTGCGCCGCGGGTGCGCCCAGATTCGCGGCCGTGCGATAGGCACCCCAGGTCGCGCTCAGAGAGCCTGCATCCAGCTCGAGCGCGCGCCGGAAGTTCTCGAGTGCTCCGCTGACGTCTCCGCGCGCCTCGTGCAGCTCGGCCACGCGCACCCTGGCCTCGGCCGCGAGGGCCGCGGGCAGCATCGCGCTCAGCCGCTCCATGGTGCGCTCCACGGTCACGTCGTCGGACTCCGCCAGCGTCAACCGCGTCAACGCGTCCAGCGCGTCGGCGTCTCCCGGCTGAAGGCTCAAGAGCGCCTCCCAGGTCGCGCGCGCCGCGGCTTTGTCGTCTCCGCGCCGCGTCTGCACCTCGGCCAGTTCCCGCAATGCCATGGCCCTGGCGTGGGGCTCGGTGAGCACGCGCGAGAGCGCCGCGAGCGAGCGCGCCAGGCCCCCGAGATCGCCCACGCGACGCTCGAGTTCGGCCTTGGTCAGCAGCGCGCCGACGTCTCCCGGGCGCTCGGTCAGAGCGGACGTCAGCGCCTCGATCGCGCGTTTCTCCTCGCCCGGTTGGCGCGCCAGGTGACGTGCCATGGCCATCGACGCTTCGGCCCGCGCCGCGTCGTCCGCGGGGGCGGCGGGCCGCGGAGGCTCGCGCAGGCGGGCTAGCACGCGCCCCAGAGCCTGGTTCGCGATGGCGCTCTCGGCGGCGTCCTTCACCGCAGCGGCGTAGGCCTCGACGGCTCGCGGCAGGTCCCCGAGGCGGTCCTCGAGCACCTCGCCCAGCGCCAGGCGCAGCTCGGCGCGCCGCTTGGGTGAAGCGCTCGCCTCTGCGGCTTGGCGCAGGGTGTTTGCGAGCTCCTCGTGATCGCCGCGCGCGCGCGCCTGCTGCATCAGCGCCTGAAGAGCCCCGGCGTGTGTCGGGCTCAGCTCTCGGGCACGACGGAAGGCCGCGGTGGCGTCCTGCTCTCGTCCGAGGTGGTCTCGGCAGATCTCCCCGAGCTCGAACTCCTTCTCCGCCGCCTCGAGGGGCGCGCTCGTCAGCGCGATCTGCTTCGCGAGCACCTCGCGCAGCTCCTCGTAGCGCCCGGTCGCGGCGTAGCTGCGGGCCAGCTCCGAAAGCGCCCGCGCGGACGTGCCGTCGAGATCCCGCGCCTTGCGAAAGCGCGCGATGGCCCCGCTGGCGTCGTCGAGTTCGTCCCGCAGCAGCAGACCGGCGCGCAGGATGAGCGCCACCGCTCGCTCCACGTCGGTGGTCAGATCCGCCTCGAGCTCCAGCGCCTCGAGCAGATCGCGGGGCGCGTTGGCCCGCGACGCGGCGCGCCTCAGCGAGAGGATCGCCCGCATGTCACCGGGGGATAGAGAGAGGATGCGGCGGTAGGCGTGCACGGCCTCGGCGGGCTTGCCCAGCGCGTCTTCGTACAGCTGACCGACGCGGAAGAGGTGCACGATCGCGTGCTCGTCGCTGGTCGCGCTCTCCGCGGCCTCGCGGTGGAGCGTCATCAGCTCCTCGTGCCGATGCGTCTCCGCCAACAATCGCGTGAGCATCTCGAAGGCAGCGCCGCGGGTCGGCCCACCCACCGTGCCCTGTCCCGGGCACGCCGCGAGCGCCGCGCGACAATGGGCGATGGCCTCGCCTTTCAGCGCGAGTCGCTGATCGAAGAGGCCGGCGATGCGAAGCTCCAGGCTCGCCCGCTCCTCGGGATCGGCCGTGGCGTTGGCCATCTCCTCCAGCAGATGCGCCAGATCCTCCCAGCGCTCGAGCCGCGTCCAGAGGGTGATCAGGCGCGCCGACGCCCGCGCGTCGTTCTTCATCAGCTCGCGCGCTTGGCCGAGGTGCGTCGCGGCCAGCTCCGGCGCGTCCAGCCGCTCCTCCTCGAGCTCGGCGAGCTGGAGCAGGCAGGCGGCGCGCGTCTCGGGATCGTCGATCTCCACCAACCGTGCGACCAGGGCCGCGGCGGCCTCCTCGTAGCGGCCGGCCCGAATCAGCAGCCGGGCGCGCGTCTCGTGCAGAGTCGCCTCGGCGCCCGCCTCGGCGATGGCCTGGTCGAGCGCCTCGAGCGCCTCGCGCTCTGCTCCCAGCGCCTCGGCTTCGAGCTGCGCCACGCGGTAGAGCCCCGCGGCGCGCTGCTTCGCGTCCGTGCTGCGCGCGACCTTGGCTCGCAGCACGCGCGTCGCGTCACGCGGTCGCCCGAGCTGCTCGTGCAGGCGGCACAGAGCGTCGAGCGCTTCCGTGGCGTCGGGGTTCAGGGCCAGGGCCGACTCGTACAGATCGACCGCGCCTCGCGCATCCTTCAGCTCGTCCTCGCGCAGCCTGGCACGCATCACCAGCAGGGTCGATCGCAGCCCGTCGTCCTTCGCGACCGTGCGGATCTGGTCGCCGACCAGGCGCTCTTCGTCCTCGAAGCGCTCGGCGTCATGAGCTCGCCGCGCCAGCGCGCGTAGCACGCCGAGGTCGCCACGATCCAGCTCCAGCGCCGTGCGCAGCGCGACCTCGGCCTCGTCGCCTTGACCCAGGACGTCCGCGAACAGGCGCGCGCGTTCGCGATGCAGGGCTGCCTTCTGGGCGGGCGCTGGTGTGAGCCGCGCCTCCTCCTCCAGCAGGGAGAGCGCGTCGCGGTAGCCCTTGGTGGCCAGGCGCATGCGTCGTTCACCCCTCAGGGTGGGTACGTGATCCTTCGAGAGGGCCCTCGCACGAGCGAAGTGCCGCAGCGCCTCGCGTGGCTCGTTCAGCGGGTACTCGTGCAGACGACCCGCCTCGTAGTGCAGGGCGGCTCCGTGCAGACCCTCGGCGCCTCGCTCCAGCTCCTGGCTTATCTCCGCCAGGATGCGACGCGCGAGCTGGGCGTAGGACGGCTCCTCCGCGGACTCGCTCGCCTTGGCCTCGAGCACGCGCTCGGGCGCCTTGGCCACGGGCGGGGGCGCGGTCGGCGCGCCTCTCCGCTTCGCCGTCGGTGCCGCGATCTCGGAGTCCACAGCGGCCTCGAGTTCGTCGAGCAAGACCTCCATGGTCGAGTCTCCTGGCGTCTCGTTGCTGGGATCATCCACGAAGCGGTTCTCCTCTCACGCAGGCAGGTGAGGGGAGCATCATGCCCCGAGAGAGGTCGTTTCCACAGCGACAATTCGTGAAACGACTCGCGCCTGGAATTGTACAGCGGTCCGGCAGCCCACGGCTCCGCGGTCTCTACGCCGCCGGTGCGAAGGCCGAGAGGCGGGTGGCCAGCTTGCGCTTCGCGCGCGCCTCGAGCTGCCGTGCGCGCTCGCGACTGACGCCGAGCTTGCGGCCCAACGAGGCCAGGGAGACGCCCTCGTCGGCGAGGATGCGCTGCTCTACGATGTAGCGCTCGCGCGCGTCCAGACTCGACAGAGCCGGGCCCAGCTCGGCCCGCACGGCGTCGTCCTTCATGCGCCGGCCGACCTCTTCCTCGTGCGATTCGCCCGGATGGACCAGGCCGTCGAGGAGCGTCGCGCTCGCGTCTTCCCGGGAGGGGGTGTCGAGCGAGAGATCCCGACCCTCCACGCGCCGGAGCATCTCGCGCATGCGCTCGGGGGTGACCTCGAAGCTGACGGCGAGCCGTTCGTAGAGCTCGTCCGAGTCGCGCACCAGACCCGAGAGCCGTGCGCGCTCGCGCCGCAGGCGGAAGAAGAGCTTGCTCCGTAGCGGACCCGAACCAGCGCCGACCAGAGTCGTCGAGCGGACCACTGCCTCGAGCACGAAGGCGCGTATCCAGTAGCCTGCGTAGGTCACGAAGCGCGTCCCGCGCGCCGGATCGAATTTGCTCACGGCCGTGACCAACCCGAGGTTCGCCTCGGAGATCAGGTCCCCGAGCCGGATCTGATAGCGGCGGTACTGCAGCGCCACGGCGACCGCGTAGCGCAGGTTCGCCTCGATCAGCTCAGCCCGTGCTCGTGCGTCGCCGTCTCGCGCCAGGAGGGCCATCTCGTGCTCGCGTTCACGGCTGAGCTTCGGGATCGCCCGTACCCGTTCGATGTAGCGTTCTAGAATTGCGTCCTGCTCGGCCAAGGCATCTCCTAACGTTACGTAACGTTATCTTGACCACGCCGAATGTCAACACGAAGCTGACCACTCGTTGACGTGGGACGGTCCCGGCAGCGGTCCGCCCGTCGACGCTACGGCGCGCGTACGTGCTGTCGACACTACGGCGCACACGTCCTGTGCGGGCTGCAACGCGCATGTCGTGTCGACGCTGCGACGCACACGGCCTGTCCACGCCACTGCGCGGCGGGATGGACGCGTGAGGCGAGCGCCCGCGGGTGGATCAGCGCAAGAGTCTGCGGCGGATCAGCGAGAGGGTCCGCGGTGGATCAGCGAGAGGGTCCGCGGTGGATCAGCGAGAGGGTCCGCGGTGGATCAGCGAGAGGGTCCGCGGTGGATCAGCGAGAGGGTCCGCGGCGGATCAGGTGGAGAAGCTCGAGCCGCAGCCGCAGGTGGTCTTCGCCTGCGGGTTGCCGAACTTGAAGCCGGCCCCGTGGAGGCCCTCGACGTAGTCGATCTCCGTACCTTCGAGGTACGTGTTGCTCATCATGTCCACGTACAGCGGGATGCCGTGAGACTCGAAGGTCTGGTCCATCTCCGTGCGCTCGTCCTCGAAGAAGAGGTCGTAGCTGAAGCCGGAGCAGCCTCCGCCGATCACACGGACCCGGAGACCTTGTTCTCCAAGATTCTCCGCTTCGCGGATTTCTCTGACTTTGGCTGCTGCGCGTTCGGTGAGCGAGACGTTCAAGAATACCTGCCTTATTCGTCGGACCACGAGAGTATAAAGCCGGTCCCGGGGAGCCGCCAGCCCAGGGAAGGTGGAAAGCGGTCGACTCGCCTCTTCGCCCCACGCGAGCCGCGCTCTCGACCTCGCCCAAGCCCTCGCCGACTTGCGGCGCGTGCCCGGAGTCATTAGGGTGCGCGCCCCGGGTCCGGTCGAGCGGTCCCATAGAGCAGGAGCCCTAGAACTCAACATGTACCGCTGTCATTTCTGCAAGACCGTTTCTCAGCCGAACACCCTCGCCAACCGCGTGGTGCTCGAGACCCGTCCCACCGAATACCCGAGCCGCCCGAAGGCCCAGCGTCGCCGCATCGGCCGCAAGATCAAGAACTTCGACGATCCGGGTGGTGCCGGTTACGAGATCGCCCGAGAGGTGCTCTCGTGCCGTTCCTGTGCCGAGCGTCACGCCGCCGAACAGGTCGAAGAGCCCGCGTTCGCCTGATCCTCGGGTCTCTCGACCCTCGGATCCTCTCGCCATCGGGCTGAAGTCGTTGCGACTTCGGTGCTGGCTTCGTTCGTCCGGACGCTCAGCTCGCGCCAACCAGCGCGATGCGCCGGGCCTCGCGTGCGTCCACGCGGAGTGCGTCGTCTGCTTCGGCGGCGGCGCGCTTCAGCATCGCCAACGCGAGCACGTGGCCTTCGCCATCCGAGGTCACGGACGTGAGCGTGCCGACCCGCTTCCCGTCCGAGTCCATCACCTCGGCGCCGGGCGCGGGTAGGGCGCCTTCGATCGTCAGGCCGACGAGCCTGCGCGGAGGACGCCCGCGCACCTGCAGCATGTGCACGGCCTCCTGGCCGACGTAGCAACCCTTCTCGAAGGACACGGCGCTCCCTTCGAGTCCGGCCTCCTGCGGGTAGCAGTCCGGGCCGTAGTCGACTCCGAAGCGGGGCCGAAGGGCGCGGATGCGCGCGCGCTCGTAGGCGTCGGCGGAGATCGAGGCTCCGCCCAGCGCCTCGGCCTCCCGCGCGAGCGTCTCGGCCCACGCGCTCGCCTCGGACCTCGGGCAGAGGAGGTCGAAACCGCCCCGCCCCAACCGGTCGTGGGCGATCCCGCGACTGGCGGAGGCCATGGACGTGGCCACCGGGCCCTGCGCGGTGAACACCGCCAGCTCCGACAGGCTGAGCTCCACGTCCTCCATCACGATGCGTTGGTCGAGCGACTCGAGCAGCGCGGTCGCGACCTCGGCCGGGATCAGGAGGTCGAACGCGCCGCTGGCATGCTCGATCACGCTGGCGTCCGCCAGGACGCGGCCTCGCACGTCCACGAAGAGCGCATGGCGCAGCGTCTGACCGTGCGGCTCCCGCAGATCTTGAGTCACCACGCCATTCAGCCAGCTGCGTGCGTCGTCGCCCTCCACGCGCAGCACGCGCCTCCAGGTCAGCTCGAGCGCGCCGACCGTGTCTTCGAGCGCGCGTGTCTGTCTCTCCAGCTCCATGGCGTGGCTCCGGCCTCCCCCGTAGCGGCGACTCTGTGGCGGCCCGCCGAGCTCGGCAAGGCCAAGCGGTGGGGCCAGGATGTCACGCGTTCGTGAACCGACGTTCGCGCCCGATACGGTGCGTCGGAGTGGTTTGCGTTGGAACGCAAATGGATCGATGCTTGCAACACATCAGCTCGTGCGCATTTCTCGAACGCTTTTTGGAGTTCTCACCGTCGCCCTCGTGGCGCTGACGCCCCGCTTCGCCGCTGCACAGCCGGCCGGGCCCTCGGAGGTGGCATCCTCGACCGTCGACCAGGTCGTGGCCGAAATCCAGCAAATGCGCGCTGAGGCAGGGCTCCCACCCTTCGTTCAGGACGACGCGCTCCGCCGCGCCGCCCAGCGCCAGAGCGAGGACATGGCCGACAGCGGTCGCCTGGCACATGTGTCGGCGCGCACCGGCAATCCCAACACCCGCGTGGCGGACGAGGGGCTCCATCCGGAGCGCGTGGCCGAGAACGTCGCCCGGGCCAGCACGGCCATGGGCGCTCAAGAGTCGATCGTCGGTAGCGACGCGCATCGCGCGCAGCTGCTCGATCCGGAGCTCACGCACCTCGGCGTCGCCGCGGCTCGCAGCGCCGATGGATCCGTCTACCTGACGGAGGTGATGGCGCGTCTGCCTGTCGCCCCGCAGCTGGCTCCCATCGACGAGCTCGCCCCCGCCGATTCCGCCCTCGATCAGGCGCCGCAGTCCATCCAGGCCGAGGTCGGTCCGATGGACACCGCTCCTCCCCCGCAGCTCGCCCCGCTGCCGCTGCCGCAGGGCGTTCAGCCGGCGCCCTCCGTGCCTTCCCCCACCCTGGCGCCGCCTCCCGTCGCCGTGCCCACGACCCCCGGGGCGACTCAGGTCGCTGGCTACTGGGTCCTGAGCCGCGGCTACTGGTTCTACTACCCGCTGCCTCCCGGCGCGCAGCCCGGTCAACAGCTCGTGCCCGATCTGAGCGTCCACGGTCCGCCCCCCGGCTATGATGCGTCCACGCCCCAGACCCAGATCGTCACGCAGACGCCGGTCTACCAGACGCAGGTCCAGACGCAGACCTATCAGACCTACCCGCAGGCGTCTCCGAGCTACCAGACCTACCCGCAGGCGTCTCCGACCTACCAGACCTATCAGGCGTACCCGCAGGCGTACCCGCAGACGTACCCGCAGACGCAGGTGTACACGCCGGTGGCGCCGCGACGCGGGCGGCATTGGGGCCGCCGTCACACGGTGGTCGTGCGTCCCGCGCCCTTCGCGCCACGCGGTCGCGTCGTCCTCTTCGGTCGCTGAGCCTCTTCGGTCGCTGCGCCTCTTCGGTCGCTGCGCCTCTTCGGTCGCTGCGCCTCTTCGGTCGCTGCGCCTCT